>CAZLBV010000171.1:0-7024 GCA_964557845.1 uncultured Eubacteriales bacterium
GGTCTTTCTGGATCCTGGATGATCTGACGCCACTCCATCAGATCGACACAAAAACCACAGAGCAGGAAGTATTTTTGTTCAAACCCAGGGATGCCTATCGAATGCAGGGATGGGGATGGCCGCGCCCCAATGTGGGGCAGAATCCCCCTGCCGGTTCAGTCATTTATTATTATTTAAAGAATAAGCCTGAAGATGAGATCCAGATTGATCTCTTAGATGATGAAGGCAATCTGATAAAAAGCTTCAAAAGCACCGCTACCCGCTCAGATGAGGAGGAATCTTTTAGTTATTTTAGGGGAAGCCGGGAAAGCTCCCTTCCCAAGGAGGCGGGAATGAACCGTTTTGTTTGGGATATGCGCTATCCGGATGCGGCCAGTGTTCCCGGCGCCATTTTATGGTCGGGAACCACAGTCGGGCCGGTTGCCGTTCCGGGGATCTACCATGTCCGGTTGGCTTTAGGAAAAACCGTGCTCGAGCAAACCTGGGAATGGAAAAAGGATCCGAGAATTTCAGCCGATCAGGAAGATCTGCAGGATCAGTTTGATTTTCTGATCGAGATCCGCAATAAAGTGAGCGAGGTCAATAACAGCATCATTAAGTTAAGAGGCGTAAAAGAACAGATAAACACTCTACTGAATAAATTGAAGGGACATGAAAATTATGACCAGATCGCTGAGCCGGCCTCTGATCTGATCAAGAAATTGAATTCTGTGGAGGAAGTTCTGATACAGTCCAAATCAAAAAGCGGGCAGGACCCCTTAAATTATCCTATCATGCTGGATAATAAATTGGCTGCTTTAACCTATGTCGTAAGCAGCGCTGATGCCCGGCCCACGGATCAAAGTTATGAGGTCTTCAATTACCTTAAAAAACAGGTGGACGAACAGATTGGACACTTAGAAGAGATTATCCGCACAGATGTTGCCACCTTTAATGAGATAGTCGAAAGTTTTGGGATCCCAGCGGTTATGATCATTAAAAAGTGAGATGAATCCCACACACTATTTCAAACCAGTGTTATCCGGGTGGTGATTGTCTTGTATAAACAGCTGGATGAACAGGATAAGGCGAATTTAAAGCAGATCGTGGGTGAAGAGAACGTCATTTGTGACCAGGAAAAAATAATCGATTATGGTCATGATGAGTTTTCGCTCTCAGATATAGCCAGAATACCGGATGCGGTCGTAAAACCGGATTCCACGGAGCAGGTTGAAAAGATCATGGCATATGCTTCCGGGCAGAAAATTCCGGTCACTCCCAGGGGAGGGGCCACTGGTTTGTGCGGGGGCTGTGTCCCGAGAATGGGGGGCATAGTTCTTTCTATGGAGAGGATGAATCGAATTATTGAGATCGATCAGAAAAACCAGATGGCTGTGGTGGAAGCAGGCGTTACCTTGATGGATTTTTATGCCTCGGTTGAATCTGCCGGGCTTTTTTTTCCGCCCCATCCTGGAGATGAATCGGCTATGCTGGGAGGGGTGATCGCCACCAATGCCGGCGGATCCAGAGCCGTAAAATATGGAGTTGTCAGAAATTACATCCGCGGCCTGGAGGTTGTATTGCCTTCAGGAAAAACCATCTGCCCGGGCGGCAAGCTCATGAAAAGCAGTACCGGATATAACTTATTACATCTGTTCATCGGCTCCGAGGGAACACTGGGAGTCATAACTAAGGCTGTCATTCAATTGATGCCGTCACCACGGATGTCCAGGTCGCTTATCATTCCCTATGATGAACTGAGTAAAGCGATAGAAACGGTTCCTCTTTTGATAAAAAGTAAGATCCAGCCTCTGGCGGTTGAATTCATTCCGCTTGAGGTCATCCGTATTACTGAGGATTTTCTAAAGAAGAAATGGCCGGGTACCGAAGGAAATACTTTTCTGCTTATTATCATAGATGCTTCCGGAGATGCAGAGATGGACGCTCTATCTGAAGAGATCGCCGGGATCTGTCTGGATGCCGGCGCCCTGGATGTTTACGTGGCCGATGATCCCCAGAAGCAGGCCCAGGTCTTAGAGATACGAAGCATGATCTATGAAGCGATCAAAGATAATACTATTGAGATTTTAGATATCGTGGTTCCCAGAGGTGAGATCGCCCTGCATGTTGAGAAAGTAAGGCAGGTAGCGGAGAAATACGATGTCTGGCTGCCGACTTTCGGGCACGCCGCAGACGGAAATGTCCACACGCATATCATGAAAGCCCGCTGCCGCAAAGGACAGATGATCCCTCTGCCGGAAGAAGAATGGCGGGAAAAGATCGAACTGATACGAAAGGAGTTATACCAGGATTGCCGGGAGCGGGGAGGCATGATCTCAGGGGAGCACGGGATCGGCCAGGTTAAGATACCTTATCTTGATTATGTTTTAAGTGCCGAGGAGATTGCTTTGATGAAGGGCATAAAAAATGTTTTCGACCCGCATAAAATATTAAATCCCGGTAAGATTTTTCCGGATTCTTGATATATATTAAAAAAAATCCATCGGCATTTTTATGAATAATCAGGTTAGTAATATTGAACTTTTTTGACACCTATTATATTATCAACCTGTCCGATCATGATATATAATCCAATTACATCGAAAGTGTAAGGGAGGAGGACTGTATGTTTAACCTTAAACATAAAACCACATTCTTTCTGGTAAGCGCGGCGGTGATCTTATTTTTTAACCTGCCGCCTTTAGCAGAAGGGCAAAGAGAGGATACTCCAGTAAGAATCGAATCCAAGCTGTTCAGTCACTTGGTTTGGAGAAATATCGGTCCTGCCAATATGGTAGGCAGAGTAAGTGATGTGGAAGGAGTTCCGGGAAACCCTAATACAGTCTATGTGGGCAGTGCTTCCGGAGGAGTCTGGAAAACCCTTAATGGAGGGATCACTTGGACGCCATTGTTTGATAAGCAGCCGATCGCTTCCATTGGCGATATCGCAGTAGTGCCCAATAATCCCAATGTCGTTTACGTAGGAACCGGAGAGTCCAATGTGCGGAATAGCGTTTCTTTCGGGAACGGAGTGTATAAGACCATGGACGGAGGCAAAAGCTGGATCCATCTGGGATTGGAAGATACCCACCATATTTCCCGGATCGTTATCGATCCCTTAAATCCTAGGATCGTATTTGTAGGCGCACTGGGACATGCCTTTGGCCCTAACAGTGAAAGAGGAGTCTATCGAAGCGCGGACGGAGGGAATACCTGGAAGCTGGCGCTGTATATTGATGCCAGGCATGGCGTTGCCGATATGGACATCAATCCTAAGAATCCAAATATCGTCTATGCAGCTTTTTGGAACTTTGAAAGAAAACCCTGGACCTTTGTCTCCGGCGATGAAAACGGCGGCTTGTATAAATCCATCGACGGAGGGAACAATTGGAGGAAAATAACCAGAGGGCTCCCCAAGATGGTAGGTAGGATGGGAGTTAAGGTAGCTCCCAGCAACCCGGATATTGTCTACCTCATAGCTGAATCCAAGGAAGGAACACTTTTTCGCTCTGAAGATGGGGGAGACTCATTTGATCTAGTATCAAAGGATGTCGAGATCGTATCCAGGGGATTTTACTATACTGATATCAGAGTGGATCCCCGGGAAGAAAACAGAATATATGCGGTGTCTTCACGGCTTTGGGTCTCCATCGATGGAGGCCGTTCATTTAAGCAGATCTCACAGTCGACCCATGTGGATTATCATTCGCTCTGGATAGATCCCAACAATCCGAACAGAATGTGGCAGGGCCAGGACGGCGGTATCTGTGTCTCTTATAATAGGGGAGAGCATTGGGACTATGTCAACAATTTTTCCGTGGCCCAATTCTATCAGATATATGCGGATGACAGACAACCGTTCTATTATGTGGGTGGAGGCCTTCAAGATAACGGCTGCTGGTATGGTCCCAGCAGCAACCGGGAGCCCTTCGGGATCCTTAATGATGAGTGGAAAATGGTCAGTTTTGGTGACGGTTTTTTTATGGTTGTCCATCCGGATAATCCGGAACTCTTTTTAAGTGAATCTCAGGGAGGAAATATTGTACGAACGGATATGCGGACCCGGGAACAGCAGAATGTCAGCCCGCAAGCACGAAGAGCTGACGGTGCCCCGGTATCAACCCTGGAATACCGCTTCAATTGGAATACACCTATAATTTCCTCACCCCATGATAAAAATACTGTCTATGTAGGTTCTAATGTGGTCTTTAAATCCATTGACTTTGGATCAACATGGGAAGTGATCAGCCCTGATCTGACCACCAATGACCCTCTCAAGCAAAGGACAGCAGGAGGCCCTCCGTGGCCGGAAAACACCACTGCAGAATACCACTGTACCATCATCAGCCTGGCCGAATCCCCGGTCCAGCCAGGAGTATTATGGGCAGGTACCGATGACGGTAATCTGTTTGTGTCTATGGACGGAGGGGATAATTGGTCAAGTATAATCAAACAAATACCTGGGCTTCCGGAGAATTCTCCTGTTTCCCATATTGAACCCTCAAGCACGTCGGCAGGAATGGCCTACTGCGCTTTTGACCGGCATATGCTGGATGATTATTATCCCTATATTTACAAAACTTCAGATTTTGGCAGAACCTGGGAAAAAATAACGGAGAACATTGCTGAGAAAAATTATGTATGGGTTGTGCGGGAGGACCCTAAGAATACCAGAATCGTTTATGCCGGTACAGAGCTGGGTTTATATGTTTCTTTTGAAAGAGGAGAAAACTGGGTAAAGATCCACTGCAAAAACCTGCCTACGGTGGCTGTCCATGATATTCTGATCCATCCTCGGATGAACGATCTGATTCTGGGCACTCATGGCAGGGGGATATGGATATTTGACAGCATCTCGTTTATCCAGGAGCTTACCCCGGAGATATTGCAGCGGGCAGCCGCTCTTTTTCCCATCCGTGATGCCCTTAGATTTAGTACCAAACCCACTACCTATGGTATAGGAGACAGGGTATTCTTGGGGGCTAATCCGCCTTATGGAGCCTTGATAACTTATTATTTGAGTGAAAATTTGGAAGAAGAAAAAGGGTTGAGATTGGATATATTGAATGCCTCAAGAGAGGTGATACGGACGATCGAATCTCTTCCCGGTCATCAGGGATTGAACCGTGTAGTTTGGGACCTTAGAACCGAACCGCCCCGGCAGAGACGTGAGACTGAAGTTGAACCTGATTTTTTCTTTAGAGGGCCGCGCGGCCATCAAGTGCTGCCGGGTAGGTATACCGCCCGTCTCCAGGTGGGAGAACAATCCTTTGAAAGACCAGTGGAGGTCAGACTCGATCCTTTACTAAATACCTCCAGGGAAGAGCTGGGAACGCAGGAGCGATACTGCCGTCAGCTGATCGATATGATGTCGCATGTAAATGATGCGTTGAAAAGGCTTGATCTTCTCAAGGAACAGCTTGAGGATCGATTTGAGCTGGTTAAAGCTCAAGAATTGGAAAGCACTTCTGCTGCGGCAGATGTCCTCAGGCAGAATTTAGAATTTGTGACTTCCTGTTTAGATGAGATGGTCCGCCCTGAAGGCGTTCCTTTCTGGAGTGACGGACCGCGCTTATCAGAAAGGCTGAGCAGCCTTTTTAGTGCTTTAGATGGAGTCAATGCAGCTCCCACTAAGCAGCAGATCGATTATTTTAACCAGCTGCAGCTTGAATTCAAGGCATCAATAGAAAAACTCAACCAGTATATCTCTCTGGAGGCAGGCAATTTAAATCAAAAGCTTAAGGAAGAAGGTATCCCTCAGATCTATATTCCGGCCTTGATCGATGTGGAAATAAGATAGAGTCGAAAAAAAGAAAAAAAATGTTAAATATTTTTAAAGGAGCAGAGAATGGCTGATTTAACCACCACGTATTTGGGTTTAAAGCTCAAAAATCCTATTATCGTATCCAGTTGTGACCTGACAAAATCATTGTCCGGAATTAAAGAATGTGAAGATGCCGGGGCCGGCGCCGTTGTTTTAAAATCAATATTTGAGGAGCAATTTTTAATCCACAGTGATATTCCGGAAAGTGAGTATTTTATTTATCCTGAAGCTTTGGATTATTTAAGGAGCGGCCATCTTTTGGAATATGCTCCCCATGCGCTGACGGAGATGATCGCGGCCGCAAAAAAAGATACCAGTATTCCCATAATAGCGAGTATCAATTGTCAGACTCCTGAACTATGGCCCCGTTTTTCACGTCAGATAGAGCAGGCAGGAGCAGATGCCCTGGAGTTAAATATCTATATTCTGCCCATAAGAATAGATGAATCCAGCAATCAGATTGAAGACTATCACATCAAAATATTGAAGGAGATCAAAAAAACAGTGTCCATACCGGTTTCGATAAAGCTCATGTCCAGTATTTCAGCTGTGCCCTACCTGGCCTATAAACTTTGTGATGAGGGGTGTGAAGGATTGGTCTTATTTAACTGGTTTCTGGAGCCGGATATCGATACGGATAAACTGGTGACTAAAAGCAGGATCGGAAAAGGTAATTTTTATCATACTTTACGCTGGGTGGCACTTACTTCCGGAAGGGTGGACTGCGACATTGCCGCTTCCGGAGGAGTTCAGTCAGCCCAGGAGGTCATCAAACAGATTCTGGCCGGTGCCTCCGCAGTTCAGGTATGCTCGATTCTTTATGAAAAGGGTTTAACCGAAATAGGGGCGATACTGGATGGTTTAAATAAATGGATGGATGAACACAAATTTAATTCTATTGATGATCTTAAAGGCGAATTATCATTTAAAAAACAGGAGTTATCTTTCCGAAGCCTGGGAGAAGCCGACGCCTATTTTCGGGCTCAATACCTTAAAACTTATTCAAAATTATAGATAATCAGCAGGTGAAAGAAAGCTGATCATTGTTCTTGTCAATAAGCCTAAGCTATAAAAGGAGACCACACATGAATGATCAAAAAATAGAAAAAAAGAGCCGCGCGTCACTCCCGCCGACTTTTTGGACCGCCAATGTGATGGAACTATTCGAGCGGGGAGCTTATTACGGTTTAAATGCGGTTCTCGCCCATTACCTGGTTAAAA
>CAZLBV010000172.1:0-10796 GCA_964557845.1 uncultured Eubacteriales bacterium
GAGGGCTGCCAGCCACTACCTGAACCAGCTCAGGAAAAATGAAAAAAACATGATCTTGATCGATGTCGGAGACATCATGACCGGGACCTGGGCGGCGCAAATGGAATACAAAGGAGCTGTCGGTGGTGTTATGGTCGAATTCCTAAATCTTTTAAATTATGACATCTGGGTTCCGGGTAACCACCTCTTTGACCAGGGCCAGAATAATGTTAAAAAACTATTGAGCCTGGCAAAACCGGAAGTGATCAATGCAAATATAATCTATCAGGACAGCGGTGAGCTTTTTTTTAAAAAACCTTATTCAATTTTCAGTCATGCCGGAGTGAAGGTTGGATTGGTCGCCGTTATGGAAGAAAATTTTTTAATCGAAGTCCAGCGAGAGGCTACCAAGAATCTGGATGTCCTGCCTATTCTGCCTACCCTAAGGAAATATGTCCCTTTGCTTGACCGGGAGACTGATCTGATCGTTGTGCTTGTTCATGCCAGATTTGAAGACGGGAGGGATGTCGCCCGGAATATTCCTGGTATCGATGTTGTTCTGGTTGCTTCTGAGTGCGGACGTTTTGAAGAGATAAACGGTGTTTTGGTTAAATCCACTTACGGCCATCAGAAAACTCTTGGATATTTAAAATTGGAAGTCGAAGAAGACAGGGTCAAGTCTTATCAACAAGATCTGGTCTGGTTATGGGCAGACCGGGAAATTTTTCCCTCCTCTGAGATCTCAGACATGGTGGCAAGAGTGGATAAGTCTATTCAAAAAGATTTCTTTAAAACCATCGGCTATGCAGAAGCGGATATAAACCGGGAGGGTAATCCGGTTGAGAATCCCTTGGGGAATCTGCTGACTGACGCTATGCGCTGGAAAACAGGCGCGCAGATCGGATTCCAAAACAGCAGAGGGATCCGAACAGATATTTTTGCTGGGCCAATAACCATGGCAGATGTTTATCATGTCATCCCTTTTCATAACATCTTGATCGAATTTACCCTCACCGGACAGCAGATCAAGGATGCACTTGAATTCGATATTGAAAAGGGATATGACTTCCTTCAGGTATCAGGATTAAAATATGAATATTATTCCAAGAGCCTGAGGCCATTTGGTTCAAGAGTGAAAACGATCTTAGTCAATGATCAAGTTATCATAAAGGAGGGGAAGGTCCTTTGCCCGGAAAAAGAATTTTCTGTTGTCAGCAATGATTATGTTGTGGGACATGCCCGAGATAAATATTTTGGTTTTATAATCAGAAAACAAAGAAATACCGGAGAAGCACTGGCTGAGACCTTATCTGAGTATATAAAAAAACTCCGTATTATAAAGACTGGTTATGAAAACCGGATAATAGCCATAAATGACACAGCGCGTTAAGTATGACATGGATAGATCCAATTTCTGGTTAAATGGGATAAAAGAGAGAGGACGATGAAAAAAAGACGATTTTATATTTTAGATGTTTTTGCAGAAAAAAAATATGCCGGAAATCAGTTGGGTGTTTTCCGGGATGCTGCTGATCTGACTGCAGGTGAAATGCAGGCAATTGCCAGAGAAATGAATTATTCGGAAACCACTTTTATTCTTTCTGAAGAACAGCATTCCGGCGGATATGAGGTTAAAATTTTTACCCCGGCAGAAGAGGTCCCCTTTGCCGGACACCCCACACTGGGCACTGCTTTTTTGATACAGCAGAAGATCATAGGCAAGCCGGTGGAAAAGATTATTCTGAATCTTAAAGCAGGGCCGATACCTGTAAGTTTTTTTTATAGGAGTGATTCGCTTGAATATCTCTGGATGAAACAAAATTCTCCTGAGTTCGGAGGGACCTTTGATCAGGATATGATCGCAAAAGCATTAAGGTTGGATAAACAGGACCTTCTGGATAAGTATCCTGTTCAAGAGGTTTCTACCGGACTTCCTTTCCTGATCGCTCCTTTAAAAGACTTGAATGCTGTTAGAAAAGCCAGGATCGATAAGGAGATCTTCTTCGATCTGATTAAGACTACCCAGGCAAAATCGATATTGGTGTTCGCTCCTGAAACCTATAATCCTGAAAATGATCTTAATGTTCGAGTTTTTGTCGATTATTATGGCATTCCCGAAGATCCTGCTACCGGAAGTGCCAACGGCTGTCTTGCAGCTTACCTCATCAAAAACAATTATTTTGATGAAAAAAGGATAGATATCAGAGTCGAGCAGGGATATGAGATCGGCCGTGAGTCTTTACTGCTGCTTCGATCTGAGATTAAAAATGATGTGATCGAGGTGAATGTTGGGGGGAGGGTTATATTAACAGCCGAAGGCCTCTTTTATTAGCCTGGGCTATTCGTAAAAAATGCGATAGATAGGCGATGAATTTAGTAGAACGGAAATATATTAATATCAATAAGACTTTTCTAAATTGGTGTTTTCCTTACAGAAAAACAATTTATACCGGCATTTTTTACCCTACGGGCGCGCCGATCTCAGTCCAACAACTTCGGCTTGGCAGGTTCGAGGTAGTTTACTACATCTTCACCTGCCGGCGCCTTGCTGTTGGACTAACCTCGACGCGCGACTACCCCAGGGAGCCTGGGCTATTCGTAAAAAATGCGATAGATAGGCGATGTTAATATGAAAAAAATTTCTGGAATGCAAACACAAGAGATAAGATCGAGTGCTCCCCTTCGGATCAACGATATTGGAGGCTGGACAGATACCTGGTTTGCCCGGAAAGGGGCGGTTTTAAATCTTTCTGTGGGACCTCCTGTAAGGATTGTAATCAAAGTATTCGAGCATAAAGAAAAGGAATATCCCCTTGTCCTGGTTCATGCCAAAAATTACCGAGAATCTTTTCACTTTGATCCCAGAAAGCCTGATTTTAAGCTTCATCCTATCATTCAAGCTGCGGTTAATTCGGTCGAACTTCCTCCGGAGATATCTCTTGAAATAACCATCGAATCCAATCTGCCGGCTGCCAGTTCCATGGGAACATCTTCCGCAGTCTGTGTGGCTTTATTAGGAGGTCTCGATGGTTTGTTGTCTTCCAGATTATCTCCCCAGGAAATAGTATCACTGGCCCATCGGGTTGAGACAGTCAAGCTCGGTCTCCAGAGCGGGATTCAGGATCAGATAGCTGCAGTTTATGGAGGGGTTTGTTTCATCGATATGCCCAGTTATCCCAGGGCTTCTGTGGAAAAATTATCACTGGATAAAAACACAAGAGATCAGTTAAAAAAAAAGCTGGTATCTGTGTATTTAGGGGATGCTCACAGTTCTTCTAAATTACATGAAAGCGTGATCTGTTCTTTAGAGAATGGCGGGCCCGGTTTGAAACAGATCAAGAGGATGGCAACCCTTGCCCGAGAGGCTAAAAATATGCTTCAGGCCGGTGACTTATCTGAATACGGTAGAATAATGATCGAGAATAACGAATGCCAGAGAGCTCTTCATCCTGATCTGATTTCAGAAAAAGCGGATGCGGTCATCAAGATCGCAAAAAATTTCAGAGCCGCGGGGTGGAAAGTAAATGGTGCAGGTGGCAGCGGAGGATCGATCAGTCTTCTATGCAGTCCCGAGAAAAGCGAGAGAGATAAAATGTTCAGAAAATTAAATTCTATAGGGAAAGGCATCCGGGTTCTACCTCTGTATCTATCTGAAGAAGGACTATCTGTGGAAACGATCATCAGGGATAATATTGGTTGAGGTGAAAGACAAATAAGAAGAAAATAGTAATTAAAATTGGTTATAATATAACTATAAAGAAGGATGGTCTATTCACATGGAAGATAGAGTGAGAATATCGGTTTCGGGAATTCGTGGAGAAGTCCCCCATGCTTTAAATGTCGAGATCGTGACTAAATTATCTTCTGCTTTTGCCTCTTATCTGGAAAAAGGCAGGATCGTACTGTGTCGCGATTCTCGTCCTTCAAGTCATATGCTCAAGATGGCCTCTTTATCTTCGTTAATGTCAGCCGGGGTGGATGCGATCGATTTTGGGCTTCTGCCTACACCCTTTCTTCAATTCCTTTTAGCCAGGAGAAAATATAAGGGTGGAATATCATTCACCGGAGGGCACAGCCCTTACACCTGGAATGCTGTCTTACTATTGGATGCGGATGGAGCCTATCTGGAAGCGTATGAGGGATCTGAAGTTTTTAATGTGTTTGAATCGGGTGATTTTAAGAAGGTTACCTGGAGGCGGCTGGGTACGGTTGAAAAAAAGGCTTTTCCTTTAGAGGTTTATTTTAATGAATTAAGCCGGCTGGTTGATCTAAAACGAATAAAAAATTCACATTTTAAGCTTGTGGCTGACCCATGTAACGGAGCTCTCTCTAAATTTCTTAAAGATTTAAGTGAATATTTTGATTTTTCTCTTATTTCCATAAATGATGACCCCTCTAAACCTTTTCCCCATTTGCCCGAGCCTAACCAGAGGAACGCATCTCAAGTTGAGGCTGTAGTCAAGGCCACGGATTCAGACTTGGGTTTTCTTTTAAATTCTGACGGCAGCAGAATATCCTTTGTGGATGAAAAGGGACAAGCCTTGAGTGAAGAAATGACCTTTCCTCTCTGTCTCCTGTCTCTCGATAATAATATCACGAGGGCAGTGACGACAGTGGTGTCTTCCTCTTTATCAGATTGGGTTGCCGCTAAGACAGGGACCAACCTGATAAAAACCAGGGTAGGCCAATCTTCGGTGATCCATACCATGAAAGCCGACGGTGCTGAAGCCGGAGGGGAGGGGAGCGGAAGCTTTAGTCTGATAGAGTTTTCCCATGGATATGATGCGCTGCTCTCGCTTGTGTTGATTCTTGATCTTTTAGCCAGAGAAGATAAAAAATTATCCGAGGTGATCGATCCGTTTCCAGCCCTCCATATGCGTAAAATCAAGATAGATATCCCTCCGGAAAAGACCTATAGAATAATGGATAGATTGGAGGATGTTTATTCGAGTGAACAACCGAATTTCATTGACGGGATCCGAATCGATCGTGATAAAGCCTGGTTTAATATCAGGCCTTCACTGACTGAATTTATCATAAGGCTTACCATCGAAAGTCAATACCTGGGAATAATCCAGTCAATTGAAGAAGAAATAAGAGAAAGGATATCGGTATGAGAGTCTCTGATCTTAAAATCAGCATTTCGGGTATTCGAGGGATCGTGGGTAAAAGCCTGACACCTCAATTGTTGATCAAATTCTCAGAGGCTTTTTCTTCGTATATAAGCGGTGACAGGATCGGTATAGCCACAGATACTCGTCCTTCTGCTGACATGGTTAAACATGCGGTTATCGCTGGAGTTCAATCGTGCCAGGGCTTTCCGCTTGATCTGGGAATCCTTCCTATTCCCTCACTGCAAATCTATACCCGTGAAAAAAAATTAGACGGTGCCATCTCAATAACCGCATCCCATAATCCGGTTCAATGGAATGCGCTTAAATTGATCAAAAAGGGAGGATTTTTTCTTTTTCCCTTTGAAGCTGAAGAGCTTTTGGATTTTTATTACCAAGGCAAATTTCACCGCACTGGATTTCCCCATGAAGTGAGAAAAATACCAGATGCCTTTGTGCCGCACCAGAAGAAGATCTTGGATTTTGTTGATGTGGGCCTGATTAAAAAACGCAGACCCAGAATTGTTATCGATCCTTGTGGGGGAGCGGCTGCCCCTTATGTCATTTCTTTTTTAGAAAATTTAGGGGCCGAGGTTATTGGGATCAATATTGAAATTGCAGGTGATTTCCCCAGAAATCCAGAGCCTGTTCCAGAGAATATTCGAGATCTCTGCCGGACTGTAAAGGAAACGGGTGCGGATATTGGTTTTGCTCAGGATGCAGATGCTGATAGACTGGCTGCGGTTGATGAAAAGGGGGTTCCCTTGGGAGAAGAGTATACCTTAGCTTTGGCTGCCTGCAGTTTTTTAAGATATAAACAGAAAAGTCCCATAGTGGTAAATCTTTCCACATCAAAGGTTTTGGAAGATATAGCCTCAAAAGAAGGAGTTGATCTGTACCGATCAAAAGTCGGAGAGATCAATGTTACTCGGTTAATGTTAGAAAAAAAGGCAAAATTCGGAGGAGAAGGGAATGGAGGAGTTATCGCTTCTGAGATACATACCTGCCGTGACAGCTTCACAGGAATGGCACTTCTCCTCGAATTTCTGTCACGGTCCGGGAAAAGTCTATCTGAGTTAAGGGAAGAACTCCCCACTTATTTTATGCTTAAAAGTAAGAAGGAGGCTTCTTACCGTGAAGGAAAACAGATACTTAATCGAGTCAGACAAGAATTCCAAGGAGGGGATGTCAATACCCAGGATGGACTCCGTGTTGTGTATCCGGATTTTTGGTTTCATCTGAGGCCGTCCAATACCGAACCGGTTGTAAGGATTCTGGTAGAATCTTCTCACAAGCAGACCACCCAGGAGGTATTTGGCCGACTTTCAAATCTGATATCAGACTGAAACTTACAAGACTCCGGAGGATCCATTGCAAAACAATTAAAAAAAGAGTATTATATTTCAGAATTTCGAGTATTTGGAGGAAAAATGAAAAAAACAGTTTCAATAGGATTGGTTGTGTTCTTTTTTTCTGTAGCGCCTCTTGTTGCTGATTATTATATTCAACAGAAGGCACATACAGGTGCGTTTGAGGTCATGGGCCAGAGCCAGCCGGCTAAAGATGAGGTCATGCACTTATGGCTTGGGGATAATAAGATGGCCATGATAAGTAATGAGACATCGTCCATTATCAATACTAAGGATCAGGTGATGTACATGATCAATAATGCGGACAAAACCTATATCGAGATGGAACTTCCTCTGGACATGTCAAAATACCTACCCTCTGAAATTCAGCAAATGATGGGCAACATTGCAGTTACGGTAACGCCTACGGGTGAAACTCAGACAATTAATAATTGGAACTGTTCGGGATACGATGTCAATATGAAGATCATGATGATGGACATGAATATGAAATGGTGGGCGTCTACTGAGGTCCCTTTTGACTGGAAAACCTATAGTGAGAATATGTATTCCCATATGACCCAGGCAACCATGCAGTTGAGCCAGGAAGCTTTGGATGAATTCAAGAAGATAGAAGGGTGGCAGATCAAAACAGAGATGAGCATGGATATGATGGGTGCTCAAATGAACACCACTACAGAAGTCGTAGAAATCTCTGAAAAGACTCCGCCAGAGGGAACCTATACTGTACCAGAGGGTTACACCAAAAAAGATAAATTCACTATGCAGGATCTGCAGAAAAGATAAATAGAGCAGTTTCTTAAAGTCAAAGCAGGGCTTGTTTTAAGTTTAAAAACAAGCCCTTTTTTTATTTTCCATAATTCATATGAATCCGTACAGTCTTGAATAATATTTCATTGCGTTTTAAAATTAATAAAGATGATTATAACCGGGGGGTGATAGGTTGTATTTTTTGAGAGAAAAAATGGTTGGATCTAGCAACTTTTCTCAATGACATGAAGTTTATATAAAGTTGATAGATATTGTAGAAATAAAGGAGCAGGAAATGTCTGATCTAGTCAGAAAAAAAATACAAAGAGTAACTTGCTTGGGAATTTTGAGTTTTTTCCTTTTTAGCACCCTCATGTTTGCCCAATATTTTGGTCAGAATAAAGTTCAGTATGAATCGTTTGATTTTAAAGTCATGCATACAGAGCATTTTGATGTCTATTTCTATCCAGAGGAAGAGGAGGCAGCTCTTATTGCTGCAAGAATGGCGGAACGTTGGTATGCAAGATTGTCCAGGATGTTGGGCCATGAACTGAGGGGTAAACAGCCTTTGATACTGTATTCCAGTTCATCTCATTTTCAACAGACCACCACTATTTCCGGGACCATTGGTGAGGGAATCGGCGGTGTAACGGAAATGTTCAAACGCCGGATCATTTTGCCGATAGGAGCGACTCTTGCCGAAACCGATCATGTCATCGGACATGAACTTGTACATGCTTTCCAGTATGATATGACCACACTGGATTATTCCGGTTATATCTCAACTCCTCCCGGGGTAGCCCGTCTTCCCTTGTGGTTGGTAGAAGGAATGGCGGAATATCTATCCATAGGGCCGGCTGATCCCCATACTTCCATGTGGATGAGGGACGCGGTTAAAAAAGAAAAACTTCCAACTATAAAAAATTTGATCGACCCTCGTTACTTTCCTTATAGGTATGGACATTCTCTTTGGGCCTATATTACCGGAGAGTGGGGGGATAGTGCGGTGGGTGCGATCATTAAATCTGCTGGAAGAACCGGCGACTATGAGACCGCTATTCAAAGAGTCACAGGGCTTACAGCAGAACAGTTATCGCAAAGATGGCATGAATCGATGAAGGAAAAATATGCCAGGATCGAAGAGTTGACTATCCCACCTGAAGAACAAGCAGAATTATTATTCCAGGGGACCAGGGAAAATCCTTTAAATATCTCTCCTTCCTTCAGTCCTGACGGGACAAGTTTGATCTTTTTATCCACCAAAGATCTTTTTTCCATTGATATGTATCTGGCAGATGCCCAGACTGGTGAGATCAAACGTAAGCTTGTGAAAACTGCTATGGACCCTCATTTCGAGAGCCTTCAGTTTATTAAATCATCTGGGGGATGGGATACTAAAGGTGAAAGGTTTGCCTTTGGTGCTATAGTAAAAGGAAAACCTGTCCTTACTATTTTGAATATCAAAAATGGAGATAAGATCAAAGAGGTGGTTTTCCCCGATCTTGGCGAGATCTTAAATCCTTCATGGTCGCCCGATAATAAACAGATTGTATTTTCAGCCCTTGAAGGAGGGTTCTCTGATCTGTTTATCTATGATATCGAGAATGATAAGCTGAGAAAAATAACAGATGATCCTTATGGAGATCTGTATCCTTCTTGGTCTCCTGATGGAAAGTACATTGCTTTTTCTACGGAAAGATATTCGTCAGATTTATCTCTGTTAGATATAGGAAATTATGAATTGGCTCTTTTGGATCCTGCGTCCGATAAAATCAATAAATTAGGTGGATGGACTGGAGTAAAAAATCTAAATCCGCAGTGGACTTCCGATTCAAAATATCTTTATTTTGTTTCAGATAAAGATGGGATAACCAATGTGTTTAGGATCAATATTGCAAGCCGGAAAATATCACAGATCACCAACCTCTATTCAGGTGTTAGCGGGATCACTTCCATAAGCCCGGCTATCTCAATGGCCCAGGGGATCGATCGATTAGCCTTTTGTGTGTATAAAGACGAAAATTATAATATTTATACCATTGATACGGATAAAATAGACGAGTCCGAAGTTGATGTAATTGATATTGCTGGGATCAATCCAGAACTGCTTCCTCCGAGAGATAAACCAGAAGGGGAGCTTTTAGGATTGTTAAATAATCCTCTGTACGGACTTCCTGAGGATAAAAGCTATGAAGTGAGTGATTATAAACCGAAACTCAAATTAGATTATGTTAGCCCTCCTCAATTCGCTGTCGGTACGGATCGTTTCGGAACTTATGCAGGTGGCGGGGTGGCTATGTATTTCAGCGATATGCTCGGTTACCATAATGTAGTTGGAATGGGGCAGGTCAACGGGAATTTGATCGATTCCGCTCTTTTAGTTGCTTATCAAAACAGCAGAAATCGCTTTAATTGGGGAGGTGTGGTCCAGCGGATTCCCTATGTCTATGGAGGATATCAGGTTCTACTGAGTGAGTTCATGGGAGAGCCTGTATTTGAGGAAAAAGATTATATCTACAGACAGATCAACTATGAAGTCTCTGGGTTTGCCTCTTACCCATTCAGCCGGGTTAGCCGGTTTGAGCTGTCCGGAGGTTACCGGTATTTAGATTTTGATAGTGAAATCAGGACAAGGGTTTATTCTGCTATTTCCGGTTTTCTTTACTACCGGGATAAAGACAAATTGCCTTCTCCGGATGGGATTCATTTTGGATTCGGGAGTGCTGCTCTTGTTTATGATACCAGTTTTTTTGGAGCGACCGGACCGATCTTAGGTCAGAGTTACCGGCTGGAAACGTCGCCTTATTTTGGAACGATAAATTTTACTAATGTATTGGCGGATTACCGCCGCTATATCATGCCGGTCAGACCCTTTACCTTGGCATTTAGATTTTTACATTTTGGACGTTATGGCAGCGGAGCAGAAGACAGTCGTCTGTACCCAATGTTTTTAGGATATGAAACCCTAGTCAGGGGTTATAATCCCGGTTCCTTTCAAGTGGAAGAATTTCAGGAAGGAAAAGAGTTTGCCTATGATTCTCTATTTGGGAGTAAAATAATTGTTGTCAATGCTGAATTGCGTTTTCCTCTCTTCGGTGTATTGGGAATAGGAAAAGGATATTATGGAGTATTCCCGATAGATTTCGTAACTTTCTTTGATACAGGCGTTGCCTGGACCAACGAAGATAAACCCTGGTTTTTAGAGGGCGATAGGAGATTGCTTTCCAGCACCGGGATAGGTCTTAGGGTAAATTTATTCGGAGCAGCGGTTTTAGGCCTTAATCTGGTCAAACCTTTAGATAGGCCGGAGAGGGGGCCGTACTTGCAGCTCAGCTTCATGCCCGGCTTTTAGGCTGAATTATTTATAAAGAATGCTGATGTATTTTTCCTATTTTTATCCGTCAGAAGACAATTGTATTATCTAAACTGTTAATATGAAGCGTTCATCTTATTAAGAAAATTATATATCAGCATTCTGTACCCCTTCGGGGCGCGCCGATCTCACTACCCCGGCTTCGTTGCAGCCCATTCGATGTAGACAACTACTATCTCATGGGCTGCGGCCTCGCCGTGGCAGCAACCTCGA
>CAZLBV010000173.1:0-2598 GCA_964557845.1 uncultured Eubacteriales bacterium
GTTTAATATTCGCGATGAGCCTGTCCGGTGCGATGCGGTCATTTTCGAATGGGGTGGTCAGAGGGGCAATAATACCAATAAACTTCTTTGGCATGCTGCTTCTCCTTAAAAAAATTATAGTTTATCTTTAAAAATCTTCCAGTTCTTTCAACTGTTTGTCATCAAATCCGAAATAATGGCCGATCTCATGTCTGACGACTTTTCTGACCGTCTCTTTTATATCTTCCTCTGAGTAGCAGACTCTTTCTATCGGCTGCTGATAAATAATGATGATATCCGGCGGATAGTTGCCGTAATAAGGCCCCCTGTGAGGAAAGGGTATCCCGTGATAGATACCCAAGATCGTACTTCCCGGTGATTTACCCAAACTTCGCAGGACTTCCGGAGATGGGAAGTCTTCGACTTGAACTGTGATATTGTTGAGCAAGCGTTTGAATTTTGGCGGAATATCAGACAGGGCTTCTTCTACCAGCAATTCGAATTTTTCTCTTTTCATCTTTTATCCAAGACTATATCAGTTTATTTTTCGATCCCGTTTCTTGCTGATACTTTTTTCGTATAGTAGTGCTTGATCTCATCCATCTGAGTGACGAGATCGGCAGCTTCTATAAAGCAATCAGGAGCGTATCGTCCTGTCAGCACAAGTTCAACTTCAGGCGGTTTTTGGCGCAGAAATTCCAGCACCTCACTTTCCTCGAGCACATTAAAATAGATGCAAACATTTATCTCATCCAGGATTATGATCTTGTACTTCCCGGATAACATCGCCTGCCGGCATTCTTCCAATCCATTTTTTGCCATAGTGATATCGATCTGGTCAGGGTCTTTATCAACATGAATAAATCCCTTTCGACCGAACTGTTTTATGGTGATCAGAGGAGATAATTTTTTAATGGAAGCCAGCTCGCCGTATTTTTGTCCTTTGAGAAATTGTCCGATAAAAGTCCGGTATCCGTGACCAGCGGCTCTCAGCGCCAATCCGAGGGCGGCCGTAGTCTTTCCCTTTCCGTTTCCGGTGTAGATCTGGATGTATCCTCTTGAATCTTTATTTCTTATTTTTTTATTAGTGGAGTCTTTCATAAGATATTTTACTATATTTTATTCTATTTAAGGAGTCAACCTCATGAAACTTCTCAGGGTAAAGGATAGGATTTTCAATCCGGGGCACATATGCTATAATCACCCCCATGTTGGATATAAAAACGATTCTTGCCAATCCAGATGAGGTCATTGAAAAACTTAAGGGCCGGGGGGTCGAGCTCGATCTGAGTGAGATCTTAGCGATAGATAAAAAAAGGAGATCTGTCCTTCAAAAAGTAGAAGGCTTGAGGTTTGAGCTGAATAAATCCTCGAAGCTGATCGGCCGTTTGAAGAAAGAGAAAAAAGATGCCTCTTCATTGATGTCGGAAATGAAAAAAGTTTCTGAGAAGATCAAGGGGCTGGATGAAGAACTGAAGAAATATGATGATGATCTGCGGGAGTTAATGCTTTCGATCCCTAATATTCCCCATGATTCGGTTCCAGTTGGAAAGGATTCTTCTGAAAATCCCGTTGTCAGGGTAGTGGGAGATAAGCCTGATTTTTCTTTTGCTCCCAAGCCCCACTGGGACATCGGAACCGATCTAAAAATCCTGGATTTTGAAAGGGCAGCCAAATTGGCCGGCTCAAGATTTGCAGTTTATCTGGGAGACGGAGCCCGGTTGGAAAGGGCTTTGATCAACTTTATGCTGGATATCCATACCAGGGATAATAAATATACAGAGATGATCCCGCCCTTTATCGCGAATGCGGAAAGCCTCTATGGTACGGGGAATCTTCCCAAATTCGAAGAGGATTTATTCAAATTAAAAGACTATCCCTGGTATTTGATCCCTACTGCAGAGGTTCCGCTCACGAATTATTTTAGAAATGATATATTGAATGAATCCGACCTGCCTTATCGTTTTTGTGCCTATACTCCTTGTTTCAGGAGTGAGGCAGGATCTTACGGAAAGGATATTAGAGGGCTGGTACGGCAGCATCAGTTCAATAAAGTAGAAATGGTTATTTTCAGTCTGCCTGAGAATTCCTATCAGGAATTGGAAAAACTGACCAATGACGCAGAAGAAGTTCTGCGAAGGCTGGAGCTTCCTTACCGGGTGATTAGTTTGTGTACCGGAGATCTGGGATTTGCCGGCGCCAAGACCTATGATCTTGAGGTCTGGATGCCTCAGAGAAACGCTTATCTGGAAATTTCATCCTGCACCAATTGTGACGATTTTCAAGCCAGGAGGGCGAATATTCGTTTCAGAAGAAAAAATAAGCCAGGGCTGGAATTCGTGCATACTCTGAATGGTTCTGGAGTTGCCATCGGACGTACGGTCAGCGCGATCCTGGAATGCAACCAGCAAGAAGACGGCTCTGTTTTGATCCCGAAAGCTTTAAGGCCTTATATGGGGGGTCTGGAACGGATAACAGCGCATTAAGGTGGGTTTTATTTAATTTTTGGGAGTTGATACACAGACTTTTAAGGCTTGCCCAATAGGGGCAAGAATGGTAGAATACCGCTTTCTCTCTATCTGTTCTGATATGGAGGGATGGCCGAGTGGTTGAAGGCGG
>CAZLBV010000174.1:0-5376 GCA_964557845.1 uncultured Eubacteriales bacterium
CTGCTCATCTTCAGTCTTGGTCAGGGGCGCCCCACATTCACCACAGAATTTCTGTGAATCAGGATTATCAGCAGAACAATTAGGACATTTCATTTTCTATCTCCCCGCGAGCAAAAATAGAATATCTGGTCTAACGGGGATATGTCAATATTACTTTGCTAAATAATTTATTTTTACTTGACATTTATTTATTTAAATATTTAAATAAACAAATAAAGATGTTAACATTTAAAACCCACCATCTTGTTGCTTGCATTTGCTTGCATCAAAAATATTTTTTGGATCGTTGTTTTTATAAACACAAAAAATATCTTTTAAATTATATAAAACGGCAATACCTTAACATTCATAAAAAAATGAAAGTGGTTCTATAAATGAAAACTGAATTTATTGATGAAAGCGATCTCTTAAAAGCCATATCTCATCCAGTTCGTTTAAAAATAATCGATCTTCTGCTTTTAAGACTTCCTGTTGAAGTATGCAGTGTTAATACATTACAACAAAAATTAAACATTCCTCAACCTACAATATCCCAGCATCTCCAGATTTTGAAAAACCATGGGATTATCGAAGGAAGCAAAAGAGGGGTTCAAGTATGTTATAAAGTTGTCGATGATCGGGTGGTTAAAATTATTGAATTATTAAAACAGCAATAATATGAATAATCTAAATAAGACTAATGCTGTTCTTATTGGGATCGGAAATAACTTGCTTACGGATGACGGCATAGGACCTTTTCTGGCAGAAAAGGTCGGTCAAAAGCTTGGTGTCCCTCATAGATCAATCACCCATCTTTCTTTAGATTTATTAGATCATATTATCGAACATAACGCTGTCTTTATTTTTGATTCCTTCCGAAATCATAAAATTCCTGTGGGTGAGGTGGTCCCATTCACCTTGAACGAACTGGAATATCAGCAAAATCCCACTTATTCACATGGTATTACGATTCCCATTATTTTTAATATCGGTCAGAAAATTTATTCCGGAATGCCGGAAAATGTACTTATTTTCGGAATAAATATATCTGACAACCAGACTGTTTCAGAATCTTTTTCAGATGAGATCAGTCATAAACTTGAGGGAATCAGCAATCATTTATTTAAAAAAATTAAAGCGATGCTGGAGGAAAAATATGAAAGAAAAGGAACGTTTAGGGTTTTTCCTATGTGAGTGCAGTAAGAATATTTCCGGCACAGTTGACGTCCATAAAATTAAGGACGAACTACTGAAACTGCCCGATGTAGTTACTGCAGAGGTAACTAATCTATACTGTTCTGCCGAAGGAAAAACCGAGATTATTCAAAGCATTAAGAAAAATAATCTCACCAAAATCGTTATCGGTGGATGTTCTGTAAAACAGCATGAAAACACTTTCATGAAAGTTTTAGGAGAGGCGGGCTTAAATCCCTATTTCATGCAGATGGTCAACATCCGTGAACATGTTGCCTGGGTAACTGACGACAAAGAAAAAGCTACATCTAAAGCCATGACACTGCTGAAAGCAGCGTATAATCGAGTCTATTTCCATGATGCCTTTGAAAAAAAAGAAATCGATGCTAACGCAGATGTTCTGGTAGTGGGTGGCGGCTTAGCCGGCTGCGAGGCAGCTCTCAATCTTGCATCAGAAGAGCGGAAAGTGTACTTGGTAGAAACTAATCCCAGCCTGGGAGGTCAGGCAACCAAATATGAAAGTTCTTTTCCCGATCTTGAGTGCTGTTCTTGTATGATCTTACCTAAACTCCAGGAAGTAGTGGAAAATCCCTACATTGAACTCCTTACATATAGTGAAGTGGAAGATGTGGTGGGGTTTTTCGGGAATTTTACCGCCACGATCAATAAAAAAGCCAAATATGTTATTCAGGATAAGTGTATTGGCTGTAATGAATGTTTAGCCCCTTGTCCGGTCGAAGTTCCCAATGAGTATGATAATTTTCTGGGAAAAAGAAAAGCTATCCATTTTCAGGTGGTGGGTGCTACTCCCTATATTCCGGTTATTGATAAAGAGACCTGCCTCCGGTTTAAAGGAGAAGAGTGTACTAAATGCCGGGATGCCTGTTTATTTGATGCTATAAACTATGATGATCAGGATGAAAAAATCGAAGTCCCTATAGGATCAATTGTTTTGGCTACGGGATTTGAATCATTTGATCCCGCCTTGATTCCTAACCTGAATTTCTCATCCGGAACTGAAATCTATACGGCTCTTCAGTTTGAGAGGTTGATTTCTAATACAGGACCAACCTCTGGGCAATTGGTTAAAAGTGACGGCAGCAAACCAAAATCTCTGGTCATGGTGCATTGTGTAGGCAGCCGTGATAAGCGTTATAAAAATTATTGTTCCAATGTCTGCTGTTCATCCCTGCTAAAAATGAGTTCTCAGATCCTGGAAGAGAAAATGTCTGAAGGAATTGAGATCACTCATATTTATCGAGATATGACCATCGGTTCTACGGGTATGGAAAATATGTATGAAAAGCTTAAAGAGGAAGGAGTCTGTTTTATCAAGATTCCAAATCCAAATGATATCAGCCTGAATCAACAGAATGGTAAAGTCCAAATTACTATACCTGAACAGACCATTTCTGCAGATATGGTTGTCCTGGCCACGGCCATGGTCCCTAACAAAAAAGCAGATAAGTTGATTGATATGCTGATGCTGAGCAAGGATGAACATGGATTTGTTTTGCCCACCCACAGAAAAATAAATGCAGTATCTACTCCTCTTGAAGGAGTGTTTGTCATTGGAAGTGCTAATTATCCTAAAGATATTGCTCATTCGATCATTGATGGGGCCGGAGCTGCGGGAAAAATAACTTCTGAACTTAAGCCCGGCAAAAAACTTGAAATAGAAACGCTGGTTTCGATCATCGATGAGGAACAATGTTCAGGTTGTAAAACCTGTATATCCATATGTCCCTATAAGGCTATCGGTTATGACAGCGAAAAAGGCATCTCGGCTATTAATGAGGTTCTTTGCAGAGGCTGCGGGACCTGTGTAGTTGCCTGTCCTTCTAATGCCATAACCGCACGTCATTTTGAAGATAATACTATTTTGGCTGAATTAGGAGGATTGTTATGACAGGAACAGAATTTGAACCAAAAATCATCGCATTTGTCTGTAATTGGTGTTCTTATGGTGGAGCTGATATTGCAGGAAGCAAGAGACTTCAGGTTCCTTCCAACATCAAACTGGTCCGGGTTATGTGTTCAGGACGTGTCGATCCTGATTTCGTATTAGAAGCTTTTCGAAATGGCGCTGATGGAGTCATGATCTTGGGATGCCATCCCAATGACTGCCATTATATCGAAGGCAATTACAATGCACTAAAACGATACAATATGCTTAAGCCTCTGCTTGATCAATTTAATATTGAACAAGACCGTCTTTATCTCGATTGGGTCTCGGCTTCTGAAGGCGAAAAATTCGCACGCGTTACCAAAGAGGTAAATGAAAGGATCACCCGTCTGGGACCTTTAAACTGGAACAAAGTCATGGATACCTATCAAAATAGGGAGGTATAGACAATGAGTGATAAACCTAAAATAGGAATATACTGGTGCTCAAGCTGCGGAGGCTGTGAAGAAGCCGTCGTGGATTTGAATGAGTTCATACTGGATGTGGTAGCAGCTGTGGACATTGTGTTCTGGCCGGTCGCCATGGACTTCAAATACGAAGATGTCAGAAATCTTAAGGACAAAGAGATGCTGGCATCATTCATTAATGGAAGCATCCGCCTTTCTGAACAGGAAGAGATAGTCAAACTGCTTCGAAAAAAATCTCAGCTAGTATTTGCATTTGGAAGCTGCGCTGTCATGGGAGGGGTACCTGGCCTTGCCAATATGACCAACCGGGAAGGAGTTTTCAGAAGAGTCTACCAAGAGATAGAATCCAATGATAATCCGGAGAAAATCGTTCCCCAGAATAAATATTCCTTAGAAGGCAAATATGACATGGAGCTCCCCGAATTTTTTAATTCTGTTTATCCGCTGGATCAGGTCATCGAAGTGGATTATTACATTCCAGGCTGCGCTCCTTCTCCTGACACGATAAAAGATGCATTAACTGCTATTCTGGAAGGTAAGCTTCCGGAAAAGGGAAGTGTTCTCAGCCCAACTAAAGCCCTGTGTGATACCTGTCCCAGGAAAGATACTAAACCGGATAGAATAGAGATCGAGAAATTCGTGGAGCCGCATAAGTATGATAAATTAGACGATGGCAGATGTTTTCTCGAGGCTGGGGTCATCTGTTTGGGACCGGCAACAAGAGGAGGGTGCGGTGAACGCTGTATCAATGCCAACATGCCCTGCCGCGGATGTTACGGTCCCCCCAATGAAGTCAAAGACCAAGGGTTGGCAATGCTGAATGCCTTAGCGTCAATTATTAAGACTAAAGAAGCAGCAGGGATACAGAAAGTCATTGAAACTCTACCCGATTTAATCGGTCCGCTCTACATGTATGGATTACCCAGCTCGATACTGTTCCGCAAAAGAATTGATTAACTCAAGGAAAAGAACAATGACATTTAAACATTTTAAAGAACGAGCAAATCATATGGAGGGAAAAAGTGGGAAATAAACGTATATCAATTTCACCTATCACCAGGTTAGAAGGTCACGGTAACATTGAGATCTTTCTCAACGATCAAGGAAATGTGGAACGGGCCGTGCTTCAGATTCCTGAACTTCGGGGATTTGAAAAGTTTTCAGAAGGACGCTCATCAGTGGAGATGCCGAGGATAACCCCTAAAATTTGCGGTGTTTGCCCAACCGCTCATCATATGGCTTCACAAAAAACTCTTGATGACCTCTATCATGTTGATCCTCCTTTAACTGCAAAAAAAATTCGTGAACTGATGTATTCGGCTTTCATGATCGAAGACCATGCTCTTCATTTTTACTTTCTGGGAGGGCCTGATTTTGTAGTGGGACCAACTGCCCCTAAAGGGTCACGCAATATCCTGGGTGTTATCGAAAAAGTCGGCCTGGATGCCGCCAAGGTGGTCATAAAAAACCGCAAACAGTGCCGTGAGATCACCACCGAACTGGGTGGACGTGTGATACATCCTGTGAGCGGGCTGCCCGGAGGAATATCCAAAGGTGTCACAGGGGACATTCAGGAAAAATTTAAAAAATATGCTGATGAGGCATTAGATTTTGCCCAATTCACGGTTCAAATATTCAAAGATGTGGTGTTAAAAAATGAAGATTATGTAAAGATTATTACTTCTGATCCCTACACCCACAAGACTTACTATATGGGATTAGTGGATAAGAACAATCATGTCAATTTCTATGACGGACAGCTGCGCGTGGTGGATCCGGATGGAAAAGAATTTGTTAAATTCGACGGCCGTGAGTACCAAGATCACATTA
>CAZLBV010000175.1:0-5077 GCA_964557845.1 uncultured Eubacteriales bacterium
GAACATAAACAACTTCATGATCTTGCGCAAAACTGAAGCTGCCCATAACTAAGGCCATCCATAAGTTTATAATTATTTTTTTTGTCATAAAGATCATTCCTTATTATATAGATTACCTGGAAATTCCTTTTTGACTTCAAGCTTATTTATACTATATTAATCTAAAAAATTAAAAATTATTTTAAATAAAATGAATTAATTTATAGTAAATAAAATACACTTACTTTGACAGTTGAATAAGTCCATGCTATATAGCTATGGATATAGCATTTTTTTTTAAAAGGAGATACAGAATGAAAAAATTAATGGTTTTCACGGTTATACTTGCTCTACTTTTTCCCATCTCATGTACAAAAAAAGAAAAAGAAGGGCTTTCCGATCTAATTCCAGCAGACACTCAGGTTTATTTGAAAATCCCGTCTCTTTCATCCCTTCACCAGAACCTCAATGTAACGGAAAACTCAGTTATGGGAAAAACAATCCCTAATATTTCATTTTTAGAAACCGGGTTAGGTTTTAATCCTCTAAAACTTAATGACTTACAAGCTCAAGGAATCGATGTAAATAAATCTTTAGGTTTGATCCTCTCTGATATTTCGATCCATTCGGTCGAAAATAAGGAACCGGATTTCAAAGCTCAAGTTATGCTTTTACTCCCTGTTAGTGACTATGAAAAATTCAATGGAATGATGCAAGAAACCATACAAAAACTAAAACCTGAATTCACTATTGCCCAAATGGATGAGATAACAGTTATTCATCCGGATAAAGGAAAAAAATCAATCCTTTTTACTCAGAAAAACAATTATATGATCGCTACAGTCGATCCCTTGGGTAATGATTCAACTTCTCTTCTAAATGCTATTATATCGGATAAGTCAACCCTTTCAGAAAACAGTAATTTTCAACAGGTAGCATCCAAATTAGACAAGGAGAACAATATTTTTGTCTATGCAGACATTCAGAGTATAATCGGAAAAGTTTTCTCCAACCTGGTAAAGCTCACCGATGAACTCCCGGAAGCTCAGAAAAAGCAGATGGAAAAAGGATTGGAATTTACCAAGGATTATCTAGGTGCCGGTTTATCTGTCGATCTAGAAAGCAGCGACTTCTGCTTGGAATCGATCATGAACCTAAAACCTGAATCAAAAGTTTTAAAAATCATGGGGGATGTCGATTATAACAAGGATCTGCTATTAGGAATTGATAAAACCCCTCTAATGATCATCGGCATAGCCTTCAATTTCAGTGAGTATTTAAACCTCATTATAGAAACTCTGCCCCCCCAAAATCAAGAAATTTTCGAGGAAACAACGAAAAAGTTCTACTCACAGATGGGTTTGGACCTGGAAAAAGATATCATTGCTAATATGTCAGGTAGTATGAATTTTGGTATATTTGAGGCCGAAAATATAAGCATGACGAACACCAATGCATTTATCTCCATGGGTATTCGAGATGAAACTAAAGCTGCCAACATGATGAATACACTGATTGAAAATCTCCCTTCAAAACAGCAGCCGCTTATTCAAAAGGAAGAAGTAATTGGAATAGAGGCCTATGTGGCTACTGCGGGATTTTTCCGGATCTTCACCGGTATTAAGAATAATAGTCTATTTATGACCTTTGGGCAGCCGATGTTCGAGACAATTGTCTCTGGTAAACCTTCTTCTGGTTTCATTTCAAAAATCCAGGATAAAAAATTAGCGGATATACTTTCTGGGGATTATAGTTACTTCTACCTCAATATAGATGAATTGATGAAAGCTCAAAAAAATTTGGCTAATGTTATCGGATTCCTATCCAAGTTAGGCCAAAAAGTCACTGAAATCGCCTCCCAATTTGAATATTTACTTTCCTACTCGAGTTTTGAAGATTCTTCGCTTTACGGTGAATTTATTGTAAAGACTAGATTTGACCGGCCTTTTCTACAGGGAATCATGAATAATGTTGATCAAATAAAAAATTAAGCCTTTTTTTATATTTTCAATGAAAATCAAATATGGATGCGATGAAAATGAGATTGGACATTACACCTGTCATAAAACATCGGAAACAATAACGGTCGATGGTAATCTCACTGAAAAAACCTGGCAAAAATCGCCCAAATCTCCCCGTTTTGTGGATATGGTAACCGGAGAACCAGGATTCTGGGATACCCAGATAGCCTCTGTCTGGGATGATCGCTGTTTGTATATCGCCTTCTGGATCGAAGAACCGAATGTTCGAGCTGAATTTACCGAACGCGATTCCCAGGTATACATGGAAAATGATGTGGAAGTTTTTATTGACGGTAAAGACTGTTATTATGAATTTCAGATAAATGCACGCGGTACGATTTATGAAGTTTTTTATATCTGGCAGGATGCCTATAAAAATAACAAAAGATTCCATATTCCTGAATTTGATCTAATGCAAAGAAAAGTTGACATTATCGGTGGTTTCCAGGATGAAACCAGATATGGTAAGCATCCAAGAGGAAAAAGGTGGGCTTTCATGGATTGGGATTTCCCCGGCTTAAAAAGTGCTGTTGGAGTTGAAGGAACGCTTAATGACAGTTCGGATGTGGATAAAGGGTGGACGGTAGAATTGGCTTTTCCTTGGGATGGAATGAAATTACTGGCTGGAAATCGCACTCTCCCACCCAAAAATGAGGACGTCTGGCGGTTCGATTTCTCCCGGTTCGAACTGCTTTACTGCAGCGGGATCCAGTTAGATCACCATCCTGGCTGGTCATTCAATAAACACGGTACCTATGATTCCCATATCCCTGAGTGCTTTACCTATGTACACTTTTCGGATGAAATTATCGTTTAACCTTAATCATTCATAAAAATGCCGATCGTATTGATAAACAATTTATTATCATGTAGTTTGAATATTCTAAAGGTTATTATTATTCTCTGTTTTTTCTGGTGCAATCAAAAAGTTGGTGGTTGGTCAAAACTGAGGACAATTATTGAGACATAGGGATCTGGCGCCTTTTCTGGAACTTCGATCAACATCTGTTCACCTTCAAGCGTAGCATTCAATCTGTTTTCTGGTGAGGATAAAAGATAAACTGTTTCCGGTTGGTCGGTCAGCCCAGGCACGATCAATTTACCATCTTCCGGCCAATCAAATACATGCAGATAAAGATTTTTCCCTTTGGTCGTGCTTCTCCCCCACTCCAGGGATGCAAACCGACTGGCTGAGGTCCCATATATACTTTCACCGTGCACGCTCATCCACTGTCCGATCTCCTGTAACCGTATGATACTTTCCTCTGGAAACAATCCTTCAGGAGTCGGTCCGACATTCAACAGAAAATTTCCACCTTTACTGGCAATATCGACTAATTTCCGGATCAGATCCCCGGTTGATTTCCAATTAGTATCGTGTTTATTATAACCCCAATGATCGTTCATGGTCATGCAAGTTTCCCAATCATAATCCAGTCCAGTTGCTGGGATCTCCTGTTCAGGTGTTCCAAAATCGCCAGCCGCCTCTTCCGGATCATAGGTTCCGGCCATTCCTGCCCTGCCTTTTCCTACTCTATTATTGATTATGATATCCGGCTGTAAAGAACGAACAAAGTCATACAGGTCTTTCCCCTTCTCCTGATCCCAAGTGTTCTCCCACTCACCGTCAAACCAAAGAACCCCGATCTTACCATAATTGGTCACCAGCTCTTTAAGCTGTCCATGCATATAATTGATATACCGGTTAAAATCAGCTCCTTCAGAAGACCTGTCCTCCCACTCTCTTCTGGGAAGATAATCAGGATGATGCCAATCCATAATGGAATAATACCAGCACAGCTTTATGTCCTGTCTTTGACATTCCTCAGCCAGTTCCTTCAATACATCCCTCCCGAATGGAGTGGCATCCACCACATTATAATCTGTTAATTTTGAATCGAATAAGCAGAACCCATCATGATGTTTAGAAGTTATGACAATATATTTCATCCCTGCATTTTTCGCTGTTCTCACCCAGTCTTCGGCATTGAATTTCACCGGGTTAAACTGACTGGCGAACTTTTCATATTGATGGACCGGTATCTGAGCAGTAGTCAATATCCATTCTGCATGATTAGTCTCGTTCTTCCACTGTCCGGCAGGAATCGCATACAGTCCCCAATGAATGAACATACCAAAACGGCCTTCCCGCCACCAGGCCATTCTTTGATCCCGGTCATTGCTAGTTTCAGTCTTAGCAGAACTCATCTCTTCTGAATCAATCGAACTGTTATTTTTTGGCTGCTCGCTGCATGCAGATAAAATAATCAGAGCTCCCAAAAGAAAAGTCAAACCCATGAATACATTCCTGTTTTTACGGCTCATTTTTTCTCCCTATTGCTCTAGCTCTAAATAAGTTTAATAATTTTTTAGGGTAGATAACCCAAATATCTAATTATTATTCTCCGCCGATCTGCAAAGAAATTATTCTAAAGGTAGGAGTTGCAAAACTTCTATTTAGATCAAGATCATTGCCGACCATGTCTATCTGATTCAACATCTCAAAAGCTGTTCCTGCAATTGTGATTCCCTTTACCGGAAACATGATCTTTCCTTTTTCGATCCAAAATCCAGAAGCTCCTCCACTGAAATTTCCATTAACCGGATTGATACCGTATCCGCTCAATCCTTTAAGAAGCAGCCCCTTCTCAGTAGCAGCAATGATATCTTCTGGAGGAACCTCTCCTTTACCCATGTAAAAATTATGCGGGCCGATTCCCGGTATACCGGTAAAACCCCGACGTGATGCATTGCCCGTGCTTTCCACACCTGCTCTTCTGCCTACAATGGTATTATACATAAAACCCTTCAGCACTCCCTTTTCAATGATTGATCTTTTTTTTGTGGGGACTCCTTCACCGTCAAAAGGACTGCTTGCCATGCCTTTAGGCCTGGTCCCGTCATCGGTCAGGTTAAGTAGTTCAGAAGCGATCTTCTTATCTAAACTGTCCATTAAAAAACTGGCGCCTTGAAGTCCTCGTTCACCGTTGACCGCAGCCAGTATTCCACCAAATATAGACCGGCCCACGTCAGGATCGAAAATAACTGCGGCTTTTTGAGTCTTGACCATGCGGGGA
>CAZLBV010000176.1:0-5407 GCA_964557845.1 uncultured Eubacteriales bacterium
GTGAGACCTATCCGGTGCCGGAGGTGACCCAGCTCACCAAATTCTATTTAAGCAGCACTGATGGGGCTAACACTTCCAAGGGAGACGGTGTGCTGGTTACAGAGATTAAAGAGGACGGGCGGGAATTCGATCAATATGCCTACGACCCCGGGGATCCCACCCCCTGGCCGGAATATTATTATAAGAGCGAAGAGGAGATCGAACAGGAAAAGGATAAAACCATTGATCTGGAAGAATACAGAAAGAGGGTCGAGGCCTTTCACAATAACGTCACCGATGCAAGGGAAGATATTCTGGTCTATCAAACCCCGGTGCTGGAGGAGGATGTCAGTGTGGCCGGGCCGTTCTCTGCAGTTTTGTATGCGTCCACAGATGCACCTGATACGGACTGGTTTATCACCCTGATGGATGTGGATGAGGAAGGTAAGATCTTTCATTTGGTCAGGGGGACCATCCGGGCGCGTTTCCGAAATTCCATGGAGAAACCGGAACTCCTGAAGAAAGGCAAAGTCTGCCGGTACGAGATCGATATGTGGCAGACCGGCGTTACCTTTCAGAAAGGGCACAGAATCAGGATCGAGGTCTCGTCAGCGCTTTTTCCCATGTTCTCGCGTAATCTTAATACCGGCGGGCATAACGAGATGGAGACTGAATACAGGAAGGCGGTGCAGAAGATCTATCATTCGGCGGATCATCCCTCCCATATCCTGCTGCCGGTGGTGAAGCTGGGTGGCGGAAAATAAGAGAAAAAGAAAAGGGATCGCCCAGCTATTTACATTATTTTCAATAATATAACCTGAGTTTTCCACAGGTTTTAGCTTCTTTTATAAATTTTTTTGGGCTGAATTTTGGGGAGATTTAAAAACTATCTCCTTCGTATAGACGCTTCCTATAGAAGAAGGCAAAAAATTAAAATATTTTGGCAATAAACAATCTGACTCAGTTCAGACTCAGTCTGATAGATTTGACCCCGCAGTTTTCTCTATGATACTCTAATTTTAGGATGCCATTTTAAATTGAGATAATAAAGATAATTCCTATATTTATTAAAAGGAGGATAAAATGCATCGATTGATCCTATGCTTAGCTATCCTTTGTTTGGGAATCGTAGTCACGGTTTCAACAACGGAAGCATTAGAAACAAAAGAAGCATCAATGGCCGCTGCCACTGTGATCGATGAGTATGAAATGGACACATTTCAGACATCAGCAGGAGAATTAAAAATATTTTTCTTGGGACATGGAACCCTTTATTTTGAATTCGGCGGCATGGTCATCCATGTCGATCCTGTATCCCGATATGCCGATTACAAAGAGATGCCTGATGCAGACCTCATCCTGATAACTCATGAACATGGAGATCACCTCGACAAGACAGCCATCGAGAACATAACCAAAGAAAACACCTCCATCATTCTTACTGAAAAATGCAAGGAAACGGTTGGAGCCGGCTTGATCATGAAAAACGGTGACACGCAAACAGTCAAAGGAATTAAGATCGAAGCCATCCCTGCCTACAATATCGTCCATATGCGCCAGGGAGACACACCCTTTCATCCTAAGGGAGTAGGAAACGGATATATCCTCACCTTTGGCGACAAACGCGTCTATGTAGCCGGAGATACCGAGAACACACCGGAGATGAAAGCCCTCACTGATATCGATATCGCCTTTCTTCCCATGAATCTCCCTTACACTATGAGTCCGGAGATGGTGGCTGATGCTGCCAAAGCTTTCCGGCCTAAAATCCTTTACCCCTATCATTTCGGAAACACCGACACCTCCCAGCTGGTGGATCTTCTTAAAGACGAATCAGATATCGAGGTCCGCATCCGTGATATGAAATAAAAAAAGAAGATATTCAAATTCATGAGAAAAATCCCGAGCATCTTATGTATATTGGCCTTGTGGGCAGTCACTGCCTGGCTTTTACTACCTCTGATCCAGCTTGATTCCGTTAATATCGAGAATGCCAAGCTTTATCTCTACCGCTCCGCAGCCGGGATCCTGATCATGGTGATCCTGCTGGGAAAAACTATCTTCGATCTTCTCTACTCCCAGCACGTCTCCCAAAAAAAATCACTGCTGAACACGGTTTTTCTGACCGTTTATTCCATTGTAGTGACGGGCGGGCTCATCTACATGGCAGCCCGGATGATCACTGTTTTTCTTCAGAGCAAGGAGGTAGGATTCCCTTACTGAATAATTGGGGACAGTTTACTCATTTACCTTATTTTAGGCCATTTTATTTTGGGTGACCCCAAAATATGCAAAATATGATTAGACTGTCCCTATTTTTTCACCTAATTCCAGACTGGTGACAAATAAAAAAATAAGGACACAGTAAGGCGGACTTTTTTTTTTGAAATTATGTTATAGTATCCTTCCTGAAAGGAAAAAAATGGAAACCCTTAAACAGCAAGCAAGAACTCTTATCGATGAATTCAAAGGGACTGCGTATATCTATGGATTAAACTGCCTGCACCGGATCGGTCCGTTGGCTGCACCTTATGGAAAAAGGATCCTGCTTATCACCAGTTTAAACCAGCGGGATCCAAAAAGTTACAACATCATCACCAAATCGCTCTCAGAGGCCGGACTTGAGATCATCGCAGAAACCCCCTCCGCCCGGCCCAACTCTCCCCGTCAGGACATCCTCAGAATGAAGGAAGAGATCCTTCAATCCTCACCGGATGTGGTCCTGGTGGCCTCCGGAGGATCTGGAATCGACGCCGCCAAAGCCGCCGTGCTACTGGCTGATCTTGGCGGTGATTTCGATGATTATTTCGGCGTGTGGAAGGTCTCGGAAAAAATCGAAAAGACCGGCAAACTGATCCGCCCCTGCATTGCGGTTCAGACCGCTTCCGGCTCGTCTGCTCATCTATCAAAATATTCCAATATAACCGATCTAAGCACTCACCAGAAAAAACTGATCGTGGATGATGCTATCATCCCTCCGGTTTCTCTATTCGACTACAGCATCACTGCCTCTATGTCCCCTGACTTCACCTGTGACGGAGCCTTTGACACTCTGGCGCATTGCCTGGAGGTCTATTACGGTGCTCCCCCGGCTATCCTCCCCAAAGCCGAAGAGATCGCGCTCACAGGCATTGAGCTCATCACTGCCTATCTAAAAAAGGCCGTCGATTCCCCTTCCAACAGCGAAGCCCGAGAAGCTCTCGGCCTGGCCGCAGATCTAGGCGGATACGCCATCATGGTGGGAGGCACCAACGGCGCCCATCTGACCAGTTTTTCCCTTGTTGATATTCTCAGTCACGGCCGTGCCTGCGCTCTACTGAATCCTTACTACACGGTTTTCTTTGCGCCGGCCATTCATCCCCATTTAAAAAAACTGGGCACGCTTTTCTCACGTTACTCTCTAATGGAGACTCCTGCCCCCACCTTAACCCCACTCGAACTGGGAAGGAAAGTCGCCGGTGGTCTGATCGCTCTAAGCCGGTCCGTAGGATTTCCCACCACTTTAGAGGAGATCCCTGGGATGACGGAGTCTCACATAATAAAGGCCCTGGAAGCAGCCAAAAATCCTCAGCTGGAAATGAAGCTTAAAAACATGCCCGTGTCCCTTACCGCAGATATGGTGAATGAATACATGGAACCTATTCTTCGCGCCGCCTACACCGGAGATTTTGATCTGATAAAGAACATGCAGCAGGAAAAAGATTAATGCCGCAAGAGATAACCTTTGATCTGGGAAGGATAAGTATTCCGCTGACCATCCCAGAATCGGCGGATATTTTATCCATGGGAAAAACCGTCCAATTCTTCTATCCTAAACAAGCGATCCTTAATGCCCTCCACAACCCTATCGGCACCCCTCCATTACAGGATTTTATCCGCCATATTCTTCAAAATAACCTGAAAGCAAAGGCGGTGATCGTCATTTCCGACAACACCCGTCCGATTCCCTATAAGGGTGATCAGGGCATTCTCTATCCCATAATCAACGAAATAGTCATGGCCGGGCTTCCCCCTTCCCGTATCAAAATACTCATCGCCAATGGAATCCATCACCCTCTTGGAGAAACGGAGCTCAAACAGATACTCCCGCCGGAGATATTTTCCTTTGGGATCGACATCATCAATCATGACTGCCGGGAGATTCAAGATCTCATACCTATCGGCAGCACAAAAATCGAAGGAGATATTCTAGTAAACCGTCATTACATGGCGGCCGACATCAAAATCCTCACTGGTTTGGTGGAAAGTCATTTCATGGCCGGAGTTTCAGGCGGTAGAAAAGCCATTTGTCCCGGCCTTATGGCGGAAAAATCGATCCATATTCTTCATGGAGGAAACATCCTCAACTCTCCTTTTGCCCGGGATCTGGTTTTGGATAATAATCCTGTCCACGAGGAAGCCTTAAATGTCGCCCGGATGGCTGGCTGTGATATGATCGTAAACGTAACCCTGGATCCAGGATATAATCTTACCGGAGTCTTCGCCGGAGACATGGAAAGCGCTCACGAAGCAGCAGTTAAAAATCTCCATGAGTATGCAACCATTCCAGTAGAGAAGAAATATGATATTGTGGTCACTCACTCCGGTTTTGTCGGCATCAATCATTATCAAGCCGCTAAAGCCGCTACCGTGGCTGCAACAATCATCAGACCCGGAGGCTACTGTATTCTCGCCTCCCATCATTCAGATATCGACCCTGTCGGAAGTAGTGATTACAAAAAAATGCTCCGCATGCTCAAAGATAAGGGCACCGATGGATATCTCGATATGATCCTTTCAGACAAATGGGCCTTTGTCCCTGACCAATGGGAACCTCAGATGTGGACAAGGTTATTTAAGGTCATCCCTCAAGAGAATCTTATCTATTGCACCTTCGAAATTCCGCAAGAAGATTTTAAATGGATGCCAGGTAAAGATGCCCGAGCACTGGCCCCCCAAGCGAAAAACCTTCAAGAATTAACAGAAAGATCTTTGGACTGGGCGGTTAAAGCCTACCGAGATAAAACCGGTCTGACTCCCCAAATTGCTGTGCTGCGCGACGGCCCCTACGGCATCCCCATCACCGCACATCATAGCGGATAAAAGATAAAAAAGCGGCTGAAAAAAACACCAGGTTAAATACCGCTAATAGCATAAAATACACCAGAGTTTCTTTAAGCCTGTCGACCAGAGGTTCCTGCCGGTAAATAAAAGCCGGCCGGTCACTCATATCCACCGGCGTGTTCCAAGCATCAACCGCCGGATCCTGCCTCCGCATCTCACCTATTTTTCTTTCCCTATATTCTCCAAAAGAAGAGCTCCAGGCTACACGAAGGCGATCAAAATATTCCCTATTTTTCATTCCGGTTGAGGAAAGATCTGTTACCAGATAGACCAGATTTGACAGCGGTGAGATCATGGAAAGCATGCGGGAGAGCCTGGTCTGGGC
>CAZLBV010000177.1:0-4479 GCA_964557845.1 uncultured Eubacteriales bacterium
CTGATCATCCAGAAACACATTCATCCTCGCTTATATCAAAACCACCGCTGCTGGTTCCGGGTGTTTTATGTCTGCGGAAAAGTGATCCCCTGCTTTTGGGATGATCAGACTCATATCTATCGCCGTTTGGATCCGGATGAAGAGAACCGTTTCGGTTATTTAAAGATAGTCATTAAGAGGATTTATGAGATCATTGGACTTGATTTTTTTTCCAGCGAGATAGTATGGTCCACAGATGGAAAATTTCAAGTTGTAGATTATGTGAATGATCAATGCGATATGCGGTTTAAATCAGATACCCCGGACGGAGTTCCTGATAAAGTTATTGAAGAGATTATACAAGCGATAATTGCGATTTTATGAAATGGAAGTTAGGGGGCTCTATCGGATGTAACTTTTTTTACTGATCATTGTTTAATAAAGTGAAATATCAGTATTCAATGATCAAGGAGGCTGGATTATGAAAACAAAAAAGTATCACTATTTGTCTTTGCATACTAAATTTTTATCCATCTTATTTACAGTTGTTTTATTTGTGGTTATCTCCGGCATGACCATAGGCTTAAGTTTAGTCAGTTCGATCCAAAATAAAAAAGAAATCGTATCCGGCAGCACAGCTGAAAAACTCGACCTTTATCTATCCAGAGCTGTCCCCTTTGGATTCTCAGGGGCCCTGCTGGTGGAAGAAGGCGGGGAGGTTGTTATAAACAAAGGATATGGGCTCGCAGTTAGATCGAATAATATTCCCAATACAGCGGATACGGTTTTCAGTGTCGGTTCCTTAACCAAACAGTTTACCGCAGCCGGCATCATGAAGCTGGAGATGATGGGGAAATTGAATACTGAGGACCGATTGGATAAATATTTTGAAGATGTCCCTGAAGATAAAAGAGCAATAACTCTTCATCATTTGCTCACCCATACCTCAGGAGTAGTGGATGCCGTGGGGCCTGATTATCAGGAACTTGAGCGAGAAGATCTGGTGAAAAAAGTGTTTGCAGAACCTCTGCTGCATCCTCCGGGAGAAGAATTCGCCTATTCCAACGCCGGGTACAGTTTACTGGCGGCTGTAATCGAAAAAGTCTCCGGTCAGAAATATGAAGAATTTATGAGAGAAAAGCTGTGGCTTCCGGCTGGGATGGAATTTACCGGTTACCGGCTTCCTGACTGGGAAAAGAAGGACTTGGCACATTGGTATCGGGGCGAAAAAGATAATGGAATTCCTTTAGATAAACCCTATCCTTATTGGAATCTGGTGGGAAATGGGGGGGTGCTCTCCACCACCAGCGATATGCTGAAGTGGCATCATGCTCTTTTAGGAGATAAGATTTTATCTCCGGCGGTAAAAAAGAAGATGTTTACTCCCTTTTTAAATGAATATGGTTACGGCTGGGATGTAATAAGGGATGAGAGGGGACTTCTTATCCAGCATGACGGCGGCAGTACGTTGGGCAACAGCGCCGAGATGAGGCGCTATATTGATAAAGGGGTTGTGACCGTTCTTTTTTGCAACCAGAGTTATGGGCCTCGGACTTTAATGGAAGTGGTGCGGGATAAAATTGAAACTCTGGTATTTGGCGGGGAAGTTATCATTGCGCCAGAAGTCGAGGGTAGAGATAAAACAGAGTTAGATAAATATTCAGGTCTCTACACTCTTTCTGATCTTAATAGTTTAGAAGTAAATACTATGAATGATGGTCTTGTGGTTAAACCTATTGGCCAAGAAGCAGTCAATGCCCTGTTTGAAACCGGCGAGGATAAAGAAAAGCTTTATCATCTCTACAATAATTTGTCTGTAAATATCATGGTTCCGGCACTCTCCGGTGATTATGAAGATTTCTGCCAGGTTATGTACGATAAGGAGCATAGATTTGGACCTGTCCGGGATCTGATTGAGGCGAGGATTAAACAAAGCAGGTCCAGAACCGGTAAGATCGATAAAGTCATTTCCCGGGTTACTCTCCCTGCGTTCTTCCGGGGGCAGGAGGCAGCCCAGACTTTTGTGGAACTGTCAGGTGAAAAAGGCAGTGTCTTTTTTACTCTCTACTGGCGGGATAAAATGAATGTGGGTGTGGCGCCTGCTATGGGCGTTCCGGATCTATCAGTGCCCTTTAATTGGCTGGATGGCCAAAAGTTTGCCGGGTACCATATAGATATGATGAGAGTTTTTAAGATCAGTTTTGATATAGCCGGAGACGGAATCATAAAAGGCCTATCCGTTGGATCCGGAGAAAATAAGATCACCGCAGAAAAGGTTGACATTAGATAATCCGGTCTTAACCTTGAAAATCCTGGTAATTTCTTATATCTGTTACTTTTTCCATTCAGGCCAGCGGCCAGGGGTATAGGGCGCACCCATTGCCTCCAGTTTTTCCTCGATATTTTTGGCGTCTTCCGCCAGCTGTTTTAATTTTTCCAGCAGGGGAGGGAATTCATCAGCTACTATCTGATAGGCATCTTTTTGGGTTTGAGTGGGGGCTGAGAAGGAATCCCACTGCTCATAGATTATCTGATTGACACGGCCGGCCAGCCCGGGTTCAGCATCCTGATCGATCTTCGTCAAGGTCCTATCTCCATAGAGTTTTCGCTGTATATCGTTTAATTCCAGTTCCAGGGATTTGATCTCTGCAAACAGGTCTTCCGTGGGCTCTGCAAGGCTCTTTAATGCAGCTTTGTAATGGATGATCTTCCTGCTGAGATCACGGAGATTAGAACCTGAGGCATTGACCACCCGGCTCAGTTCTCTGACTTTTTTCTGGAAAGCCGTCAGTTCAGCCAAATCCTCAAGTGTGAGGTAAATGCTGCCGATGGCTGCAGCCTCAAATTCAACTGGTTCTGTCAGTTGGGTGACCTCTCCGTTGACATTTTTTGAGACAAAGACCTGATATCTTCCTGGAACGGCAAAGGTGCTGGATGGCCCTGAGGAAGTAAGATTTGAGTCTCTTTCCGAAGTCGGATTTAAGGCCGGGTATTTCAAGTCCCAAGTGATCCTGTGCAGTCCGGCTGAAGCGGGAGCCCTAAGGTGACGGACCACTTGGTTATCTGCATCTAATATGGTGAAAATAAGGTAGGGTTTTTCTTCCTCTTCTTCTGCTTTCATTTGCTCATAAGTAGGGTATTTTACCGGCTTATTATTTTTTTGGGCCTCTCTTTCCTCGTCCAACCGCTTGTCTTCCAGTGTTTTGATGGAATCCTTCAAGTAATAGGTAAAGGTGGCGCCGAAGGGAGGATTCGGAGCTGTAAAATACATCTCTCCCTGGAAACCTTTATCTTTGGAACCCAATGATCCCAAAGGCGCTTTTTCTATAAACATCCACGCTTTTTTTATGGGGAAAATAAGGGCTTCCTGGTCAAGGGTTTCCTTGTTTAGATAACGAAGGGGAGAGTAGTCATCCAGAATATAAAATCCGCGCCCGAATGTGGCTAAAACCAGGTCGTTCTCTCTTTTCTGGATGGAGATGTCTCTTACTGCAATGGTGGGGAGTCCGGCTTTAAGCTCTTTCCAGTGTCCGCCACCGTCGATCGAAACAAATGTACCGAATTCAGTGCCGGCGAAGAGCAAGTCTTTCTTTACATGATCCTCAGCCAGGGCATATACAGAGCCTCTTTCCGGTAGGTTGGAGGCAATAGATAGCCATGACTTACCCGCATCCATGCTTTTTAGTACATAGGGTTTGAAGTCTCCGTTTTTATGGTTGTTGAAGGCCGCATAAACCGTATCTTTTTCATGGTGGGAGGCGATGATGTCATTGACATAGGTCCTATTCGGGACTTGCGGGAATTTATCGATCTTCCTCCAGTTTTGGCCGCCATCCTCGGTCACCTGGATGAGGCCGTCATCCGTGCCGATATAGATCATGTCTTCCTGGATGGGGGATTCATCTAAGGCAACGATGGTGCCATAGCGGGAGGTGGACTCATTTTTAGCCACCGCATTCATCGGCCAGACACGGCCCATGACTTCCAGTGTATTTCTGTCGATCTGCCGGGTCAGGTCATCGCTTATGACCTGCCAGGTGACTCCCCGGTCATCACTGCGGAATACTTTGTTGGCGGCAAAATAAAGGCGGGTATTTGAATTGGGGCTTATCAAGAGTGGGGAATCCCAATTCCACCGGTAGGCTTTTTCACCTTTGCGTTCTCTGGGTTTTATGCCTAAGGTCTCTCCGGTCTTTTTGTTGAACCTGATGAGATTGCCATGCTGGGATTGGGCATAAACGATATTGGGATCTTTGGGGTCCACCTGGGATTCAAATCCGTCACCGCCCTGGGTGGTGTACCAGTCGGAACTGACAATGCCATGGGCGCTGGTGGTGCGGGAAGGGCCTCCCAGGCTGTAATTATCCTGTGTGCCTCCATAGACATGATAAAAGGGCTGGGCATAATCGACCGCGACTTTGTAGAACTGAGTTACGGGAAGATTGGTCATGAATTTCCAGGTTTTACCTCTGTCAAAGGATTCATAGACGCCGCCGTCGC
>CAZLBV010000178.1:0-7192 GCA_964557845.1 uncultured Eubacteriales bacterium
AAAAAAAGTAAACCGCAAGCGTCAGGTAAGTCAGTGTTTTTAAGCCAAAATAAGAGCGTAGGTCCTTAAAATATTTTATGTAAAAAAGTTCGGGGATCTCCGGGAACTCATCCACCAGGGTCATCCGGGCGATCTCCAGATTAAAGCGGATATCCTCATCCTGAGGTTGAAGCCGTAACGCCCGCTCGTAATTCAATATGGCCCGCGCAAAATCCCCGGTCTTGTAATAGGCATTACCCAGGTTGTAGTAAAGTTCAAAGCTTTCGTATCCCATAGCGATAATCTCTGCATAAGTGTTGATGGCTTGGGAGTATTCCTGATTTTCAAAGAATGTGTTTCCTTGTTCGAACAGATATTCTTTTTGGTCGCCTAGAAGCGATCCGGTCAGGATTATCATGCCCGCAATAATGAGAATTGTCTTTTTCATTTTTACTATCTCAACTCAGTTTGGCTTTATCCAATTTTATGATTGCATCTTTAGATTTGTGATAATGGATTTCCATCTCGGTTTGGATATTTTCTGTTGGTGCGAATCTATAGAAATCACAGTCTCTCAGGCAATCCAGCATTTCGGAAATGACGGCTGTTTCCACCCCCCTTTCCTTCAATCTTTCCCTGATCTCATCAGTCATCAGTCCCGCTATAGGCAGATTGAGCTTGTCGGCCACGAATCCCAGCAAAGCCTGGGACAGTTCGGCGTAAAACTCGGTCCGATTTTTGTCTGTCATCAGTTTTCTGGCCCGGCTGAGCCGTTGTTTTGCAGTTTTTTGAGCCTTTAGACTGCGCGCGTAGGCGATATTTTTCGCCATTCGATTTGTCCTCTGTCTATAAATCCCGGCACCGGCTAGAGCTAAAATACCCAATGCGATCAAAAAGACAAACCAGAAGGACTGATAGAAGTAGGAACCGATCTGATGAAAATCCTGGGCTGCTGGTTTTATGAACCGGATATCCTTCCCGATATATTCGATATTTCTTCGGGAAAATCCAGCCGGAATCTGGACAGCGGAACCGTCACTAGCTGCAACCGGAAGTGTATACTCAAGTGTTTCCAAGGTTTTATAGATCCCGGCATCCGGATCAAAATAACTGAAAGAAAAAGAGGGGATCCGGAATTCGCCCCCCCGGCGCGGAATTAAAACATATTCGCATTCTTTGCTGCCGCTGATTGAATTACCTGTGCGATTGACCCGCTGTTCGACTTTAGGGTCATAGATTTCAAATTCTCTGGGAAAGGCGATCTCAGGTTCAGGCAGCATTTTGATGTTGCCGGTTCCGCTGATCTTTATCTTGAGGCTCAGGGCCTCATTCGCCGTCACCTGTTCTTTATCCAAGGAAGATTCCAATTTGAATCTACCTACGGCGCCAGAGAAATCAGCAGGCCGTCCTTCTTCAGGGAGGGGGGTTACATTTATATTTACAGGCTTACTGGCAATCTTGGTTCGTACGGTTCGTCCAAAAGGGCTGGAGAAAAAATCATCGTCGAAAAAACGGTCAAAAATATCTCGGGTCGATCTGTCTCTTATCCTTACTTCAGCCTCGATCTCAAGAGGATCAATAGTTTTTTCACCAGCAGCGGTCGGAAAAAGCGCTGTTTTTTTTATTTCCGCTACTAAATATCTCTTCCCTCCTACCACCTCTTCTTTGGTAACCGGCCGGGGCGGCAGTTCATAATCTTCGATCCAAAAACCGAGAAGATCGGGCATTTCAGAAACAATATAATTAGAAACATCAACTCGAGTATAGATCTTAAATGAAACGGTTACCGGTTGCTGGACATAGACTTTATAAGTGTCCACTTCCGCTTTTAAAAAGAGGTTGTCTTCCAATGAGGTTATTGGCTCGATCCGGTCTCTTTGGCCAGGTGAAGCTGACTGCGGCTGCCTTCCCGAAGGTGGGGAAGTTGCTGTTGGGCCGCTTACGATCTTTACATCGATGGGATCGGAACGAAGGGTCTGGCCATTAAAATCAAGTGTGATGGAGGGGATTTTATAAGTCCCTTCTGTTTCTGCGATATAATAATGGACCATACTTTTGGAGGCATTCATGTTACCGTTTATCATCTGGAAGCTTTGTGAGGTGTTGTAACCCAGATAACGGGAAAAACTGGAAAGGTCAGGCAGCTTCGGTGAGGGAGCGGATTGGGCTTGGGATCCTGAAAGTTCAACTGTCAGGGAAAACTGCTCGCCCACACCAACGGTTGTCCGGTCGAGATATGTTCTAAGTTCAAGGCTGCTGGATTGCGCTCTCAAAAAGGAAAGCGGCAGCATAAAAGTGAATATCAAAGCAAAATACAAAGTGACTGCTGCCGATGTTCGAATTTTCATTCGCTCACCAATCCTTTTTAATGCGCGGCCTTCCTGAAACATGCATCTTGCGTTTCTTTTGCGAGTCCTTCTCATCATTCTTTAAGGCATCCAGGATTTTTTCCGCTTCTTCTTTGCTGAGCTCTTTTTGATCCTGCGGCTGAATTTGTTCTGTTTGATCTTTGTCTTCATGTTGTTTTTGCGCTTCATTGTTTTCACTTTGGTCTTGATCCTGTTGGTGCTGCTGTTGTTGTTCCTGGGTTGACTGCTGTTCTTGCTGCTCATTCGTCTCCTGTTTTTCTGAATTCTGTTTTAATTTTCTCCTCACATATTCCAGATTGTATTTGGCATCCATATCATCCGGGTTGATCTTTAAAGCCTGCTGATACGCCATGATGCTTTCCGGAAGCTTGTTCAGACGGTATAGGGCATTGCCAAGATTGTAATAAGTTTGACCTTCAAGCAGAAGCTTCTCTGTCCCGATGACTTTTTGGTATTCTTTGAGTGCTTCCTCATATTTTTTCTTCTGATAAAGAGCGTTTCCTACATTGAACTGAAGCCGTTTATTTTCCGGATCGGACAGCAGGGCATCCTGGTATTTAGTTAAAGCTTGATCATATTTTTCCCCCTGATAAAGCTCATTGGCTTCTTTGGTTTTTTCTCGCACTGATTCTGCTGGCAGCCCAAAAGAAAGAAGAGCCAAAAAGACGAATATAAATAGAATATACTTTCTCATGGATTCCTCTCTATTCGAATCGTCCTTTCCATTCAATTTTAACACTTTTCCTTTCAGGAATAAAAATATCCGCAAAAAGCAAAATAAGGGCAAACAAGAGGAAAAACTGGAATCTGTCCTCATACTGAGAAAAAACACGTGCAGACAGCTCTTTTTCCTCCATGCCGCTTATGGCTTCATAGATCTTCCCTAGTTCCATCTCTGAAGGAGTGGCATTATAGTATTTTCCATGGGTTTGAAGGGCGATCTTCTCCAATGTGATCTGATCTAATTTACTGGTAACCACATTGCCGCTGTCATCCTTTTTATATCCGATTTGGCGGCCGGATGCATCATATAAGGGAATGGGGACTCCTTGAGGAGATCCTATTCCGACCGTATAAATAACAATCCCTTCTTTTTCCGCTATCTCCGCCGCAGGCATGGGATCTTGGATAGTATCCTCGCCATCGGTAATGATCACCAGAACCTTGTGTTTCCTTTCGGTCTGGACAAAGGATTGGATGGCTTTTTCTATGGCATTGCCGATGGCTGTGCCCTGGACCGGGATCAATTCCGGATTCATGATATCCAGAAACATCTTGGCAGCGCCGTAATCAAGAGTTAAAGGGCACTGGACAAAGGCTTCACCCGCAAAGGCGATCAAACCGACCCGGTCTCCTTCCAGACGATTGATCAGTCCTATCAGCTCATGTTTGGCTTTTTCCAGCCGGTTAGGCTTAATATCCTCAGCCAGCATGGAAATTGAAACATCGACAGCTACAAATATATCTATGCCTCTGCGTTTGACTTCTTCCAGTTTGGTTCCGATCTGAGGGCGGGCCAGGGCGAGGATAAGAAAGAAAACTGTTCCGATGATAAGGAAGACTTTCAGATTTTGTCTGGCCGGACTGTAGGAGGCCATCATCTTTTCCAAAAGCTGCAGCCGGCCAAAGCGGCTCAGCGTCTTTTTTTTGGAGCGCCGTACCCAGATAAAAAAGACCATCAGAGCAGGGATCAAGATCAATAAATATAGGGTTTCTTGATTGGCAAAGCGCAGCATTTTAATTTCTCAATCTCTCGTTCTTATTTTCCTTGCTAATAAATTTCATAAAATCTCCATCGGCATTTTTTATAAATAATTCAGTTAAGATCATGGTATCTTTTTTAGTATAGTATTGGAGAGAATCAACTCCAGTCCTAAAAAGCTCAAACCAAAGATCAGATAAAAAGGAAAGAGTTCTTCGTATCGGGTATACTCTTTGACCTCGATCTTGGTTTTTTCCAGTTCTCCTATTTCGGAAAATACCTGTTCCAGGGATTGTTTATCCACTGCCCGGAAATATTTACCTCCGGTCATGGAGGCGATTTTCTGCAGGAGATCCTCATCTATCTCAACCTGCATACGCTGGTAGCGTTTTCCTAATATGGGATCATTGATAGGATAGAGAGCTGTGCCCCGGCTGCCGGCACCTATGGTGTAAACTCGGATATTCAATGCCTCCGCTATCTGGGAGGCGGTCAGAGGATGAAGCTGACCGGCATTATTACGACCGTCAGTCAGCAGAATGATCACTTTACTTTTGGCTTTACTGTCCCGAAGTCGATTGACTGCATTGGCTAAGGCCATCCCAATGGCTGTTCCATCCTCCACCAGTCCGATCTGTACATCCTGAATGAATTTTAGCAGCACTCCATAATCTAAAGTCAAAGGGCATTGGGTATAGCTCTCTCCGGCGAAAACCACCATTCCGATCCGGTCACTGCTGCGTCCTTTGACGAAATCTTCGGCTACGATCTTGGCTACCTCCAGGCGGTTTTTCGGCTTAAAATCTTCTGCCAGCATGGAGCTGGAGATATCCAGAGCGATCATGATGTCGATGCCCTCTGTGGTGATCTCCTCTTCCTTGCTTCCTGACTGGGGACGTGCCAAAGCTAAGATCAAAAAAACGACTGCAGCGATCCTCAATCCAAAGAGGAAATTGCGGTAAAAGGGCCATCGGGATTTTCCGGTTGATTTTACTATTCCCAGGTTGGAGTAGCGCAAGGTTGCGGATTGAGGACGGCGGCGGCGGAGATGTAGATAAACCATGAAGGGCAGAACCAGCAATAAATAGAGAAAATAAGGATCGGCAAATCTAAACATCTATTCTGACCTCTCTTTATTTTCTTTATTGTTCTGGATTTTGTAAGAGGCCGGTTCACTCTCTCCTGGTTTATCGAGTGCGTTTTCTTCAGGATTTGAGCCAGCCGTCTTATCTAAAGTGATCAACTCTCCTTCCGGTTGAAAAGTTGCATCTTGGTTTTTTTGTTCCGCCGGACCAGAGTCTCTCCAACAGGTCTTGTCCACAATATTTCTGGCCTGCTGGATAGCCTCGATATGTTGGCTGCTTTCAGGTATAAATTTGGCGAATTTGACCAGATCGCATAGTTCCAGCAAATTCCGGTAAAGATGGATCAGGCTTTCTTCCTGGAAGTTTTCCAGTTCATTCAGAAGCTGGGATGTGGTCAACTCCATAGCTTCGATTTGGAAGCGATTTTGGGTATACCGCCGGATGATGTCTGCGATCTCAGAATAGAAAATCTTGATTTTTCCCTTTTTTAGAAGATCGGATTCTTCCAGGCGCCGCAGTTCTTCATAGGCGATCTCATGCGGGGGGCGTTCCGGCTGCCGTTTTCGCAGAATCAGGGTTTCACCTTTGTGCTTTTTCCTCAAATATATAAATGCTCCCATAATCACAAGTACAACCAAGAGCCCTACAAACCCATAAATCAGAAGAGGTCTCCAGTCATACTCGATGTCCCAGGGAGGTTTTATGTCACGGATATCACCTTCCTCACTGGGTTTTACACTTTCTACTGTGATGTTGATGCTCTCAGTTTTAATAATATTCTCTTCTGTATCAGGAGGAATTGTATAGCGGATCTCAACTGGAGGTATTTCAAATTCTCCGGTCTCAAAAGTAGAAATTATATAATCAACCCTCTCTAGAATTCGATCATTTTCCTTGACCGGCACATGAACAGTATAATCCCTGATCTCGAATTCTCCCAGGTTCTCTCCCAATGAAGGAGGGATCACATTTACACTTTTTTCATGGTCGATTATTATGGTGTAGGTGATAAGGTCGCCAATGGTGATGGTGCTTCGGTCGACACTGGATATAATACTTATCGGAGCCTCTTGAGGTGAAAGTGCTGTCGTCAGCCAGACTCCGAAAGAAAGGCTCAGACAGAACAGGATCGAAGCTATTTTTTTCATTTATTTAACCAAGTCACTGAAGATCTTAACGTTTTCAGCCCGGAGATATGAATTGATCATCTCCTCATAGATCGTCTGCTGCCGGTCCTGGATCAGATCCCGGGTTACCTGATCTTGGATCTCTGCTAATGGAATCTGCCGGGTAAGATTTTCTTCCGGGTCTTTTTCTTGATAGCGTTCCAGGTTGGCTTTATAGTATAGCTCCACGTCCTGTGGTTCAATATTTATCCGTTCGCTGATCTGCTGCTTAAGGAGTTTCTGGACCATGAAAGTCTTTTTAGCCTGGAAAACATTTTCCAATACCTCCTGATCTCTGTCCAAGCCCTGTCGTTTGGCTGAATCATACATCAGTTCCGTGGCCACCAGTCTTCGGAGAAAATCCAGTTTATTTTCCTTGCTCTGGTACTGTTTTCGTATTTCCGGTGGAAGCTGGCTGATCTCAAAATCAAGGTCTCCTTGCGATATCTCCTGGTCTCCTATAACAGCCAGAACAGTCCCGGGACGGCTTTCGCGGCGGGGAGGTTCCAGATCTGCGCTTTCACTGAGAGCTTGTCTGGCATCTTCCGGCCTCTGAAGCCTTTCTAGACAGGCAATAATTTTTTTGTCGGTTTCATTGCTGATGGCAGCTTCAGGGAAAAATATTTTTATTTTGAGATATTCCGCCAGAGCATTCTCGTAATCGTGCAAACGATCAAAGTAAATATCGGCGATGCGGTAGGTTATATTGGCCCGCTCTTCTGGATCGACAGAGATTTTGTCAAGATAATAGCGGTATTGTTCTATCGCATGGGGAAAAAGATAGCGGTTGTAAAGCTCGGCCGCATATTCACGGATCTTTTCCCCATTTGGTTTCACTTGATCTTTTTGTCTGCAGGAAACAATGAGTATAAAGGACGCCATTACTGCAGC
>CAZLBV010000179.1:0-9398 GCA_964557845.1 uncultured Eubacteriales bacterium
GGGAAACTTCTCGGCGGGGAGGGGGAGAGGGGGGAATTGGTAGATCAATAATTTGGAATATTTTGGGGGATTTTCATTGAAATAACAAGACAGAAAACATTGTCTGAATCGGGAGTTTTTCAACCTAAAATTTTCTGAGATCGGCTGGGTTGAGTCCGCAATAAACTCATTTCTTTTACCTGTCTCTACGTAATTTATTTATTTTCAATAGTTTCCTATAACTTATTTATTATCTATTATTTAGGAAACATGACCATTTTCTGTGCAATCTGACGTATATTAAAGAAAATTCAAACACTTAGTAAATTTTTCTGGCTTATTTCCACAAGATTTCCACAGATTCTGTGAATAACTTTTTTCCGGTTTTTTTACTTCAAATCTTAGCCTGATGACCCACTAAAATCATCGGGATAGACGGGTAGATGAGTGGATGGGTTTATGAGTGAATGAGTATATGAGTGAATGAGTAGATAAGTCAATGGGTGGATGGGAATTTTAAAAAAAGAGGGCCAGGAGGAAAACATAAAATCCGAAGCACGAAATCCAAAATCCGAAACAAATCCGAATGTACAATGACCTAAATTCAAAACAAAACCAAAAAGCTAGTAGTCAGGATTCAGAATCTGTGTCGGTTTTATGGTTTTCTTCTGACTTCTGGCTTCTGGCTCCTGGCTCCTCGGTTTTAATTGTTTTCGGTTTTTGTTTTTCTTCTATATTCTATCTCCTATCTTCTATATTCTGATTTTAAATATACGGCTTAAGCAGATCAACCAGGCTGTATCCTTTGATAGGTTCTGGAATGAAGGATAAAATAAAAATAATAACCGCGAGTATACTGATCAATTTCCGCCCTGGGGATAAAGGGATCTCCTCATCGTAGATCCGGGGATGTCTCATCCCGATAAAGAATATGATCAGGGCCCAAATAAACCAGCCGATCCAGAAAACGACTCCCATAACCAGAAACGCATAAAAAACGATCTTGGCCAGGATCTTCGCTTTTTTCCCCAGGACAGCATAAGCAACATGACCGCCATCGAGCTGGCTTATGGGAAAAAGGTTAAGGGCAGTAACCAGCATCCCTACCCACCCGGCAAAAGCAACAGGATGGAGGATCAGATCAAATGCCTCGGGCGAACCGCGGAAAATTATGTTACCGATCAATACCAGTAAAAGCGGTTCTCCAAAGATAATGCTTCCTTCCGCAGGCAGAGGGGTAACGAGTTTTGAGTGGTACAATCCATAGATCACACAGGGAACAGCCAAAACAAATCCCGCCAGCGGACCCGCAATTCCGATATCGAAAAGGTGCCGCTTCTGGGTAATGGGAGACCGGATCTTAATGAAGGCTCCCATGGTTCCAATAATAGTAGGAGCCGGGATAAAATAGGGCAGAGTAGCATCCACATGATAATATCTGCAGGTGAGATAATGCCCCATCTCATGAGCGAGCAGAATACCTAATAAAGCCGCCACATAAAAAAAACTCAGAGATAGCACTCTGGGATCGGTGAACACTTCCGGCCCGAGGGCATAATTTTCAGTCGATGTCAGCACCTCGGTATAATAATAATTTACACTCCAGCTCAGCCCAAAAAAATAGGTAGTCACCACCGTGGCCAAAAAGAGCAGAACATTGACCCAAATCCTGGGCTTGGCAAAAAATGTTCGCAGCCGGCTCTGGTTGATCTTGTTATTAAGGGTTTCTTCTTCCATGAAACTCCATCTTAAAGCAAATATATATAAAAAAAAAGGAGTGACATTTATCACTCCTTTTTATTGTCGACAAACAGAAAAACTTAAATCACTTTTTCAGCTTTGCCGCCTTTGCCTCTAATTCCTCCCGGGTTTCCCGATTGTCTGGATCTGGAACACAGGCATCCACCGGGCAGACAGCTGCGCACTGTGACTCGTCATAATAACCGACACATTCCGTGCATTTTTCAGTAATGATCTCGTAGATCTCATCTCCGGCAAAAATGGCCTCATTAGGGCATTCAGGTTCACAGGCACCACAATTAATGCATTCTTCAGTAATTTTATATGCCATAACAAATCCTCCTAAATTTTAAATAAATTCATTATAAATCTTTTGGCTCACTTTACAAGCCTAATTTTCTCCCGCACAAAAAAGCTCAATTAGTTCCTTCGAGCTCTGTTACTTTCACCTGGGCTTCATGACCATAAAGGGTCTGCTCATAATCTTCCTGGAGCTTCCGGTATATCTCCAGAGCCTCATCAATATTCCCTTGTTTTTCTAAGATCTCGGCTTTTTTAAACAGAACAAGGTCGAGGGTATAATCTTTAGGCTTTTCCTGCTCGATCTGCTCATAGATGCTTAGTGCTTTATCATATTCACTTTTCTGTAAATAAGTTTCTGCCAATAAGTTTCTCGCTTGGTAATAAAAAATATCCTTATTTCCCTCTGGTATTTTGCCGAGATAATCCAAAACCTTATCGAAATCTTCTTTATAAAACCAGTAAGAAGCCAATTCAAGATAAGCCACCCGTGAGAACTTTCCGCTTCCGGCTAATGCTTCCAATTCATTGATCTTATCCGGGTTCTGCACCAGATCTGAACTGATCTGGATGATCTGACCGAGCTTTTCGCTCTCTTGTTTCAAATTGTGATTTTTTATCGCTTTTAATCCCAAGATCACGCCTGCAGCCACTATTAAGACGACAACTCCAATCACGATGTATTTGGTTTTTTCCTTTATAAAAAGATAGATCTTGGTCATAGTGGAAATAAATTCGTCTTCTTTTAGCTTCTTTTTAATTTTTCTCTTCATTCAGTGACCTCATTAATACATTATATCTAACCTGTATTATTCATAAAAAATGCCGATGGTGTTATTAAACAATTTATTATCACGATTTTGGAATATTTTCCACAAAACTCTTTTTTTCATCAGATTGTTTATTACAATATCCATTTTATATCGGCATTTTTTACCTAACGGCGAGCCGATCTCGGCCCATTTACTGCGTTGCGGCGGGTTCGCGGTGGACAACCACAGCTTCACCTACCGACGCCTTGTAACTGCACCAAGCTCGACTCGTGAATACTCAAGGCTAAACGGTTTTTTTATCATAATCCCATAAAATCCGCAACTATTGATTGAATTTAATGATATCACCGTTTTATTCAAGTCTGCTCAGGATATACAGGACCGTTCCCCCCACGGCGGCTGCTGTTCCTGAGGCGGCTCCGATCCAGGACCCGGTTTTTATTCCCAGTGAGGTAATGGTATCCTCCAACACATCTATCTGGACTATGAAAGAGACGATATCCCGGTAATTGAGCCCGATATGGCCGGTATAATTGGTTCCGCTTGCTATATAATTCAGCCGCCACATCAAACCAGCCCCACAGTCAAGGCTGAATGAACGGTTAAGCCAGAACCGGTACCTCAACTTCCCTCCTCCATAGAGCTCTGAATTTTTACTTAAGGAAAAATAAAAGGAGGCCCCAGCAGCATTCCTTTGAGTGAAATTCAACAACCCTCCCAGCTCCCAATTCAATCTTTGTATTTGTGCTCCCGCATTATTCTCGCTGATGGGTAAAACGCCGCCAAACTCAGTAACGAAAAAATATCGGCAGTCTGGTGCTGGTTTTCCCCTCCAGCAAAGCTGTGCATAGGAATCTCCGGCAAAAACAGCAGCATAAGCCAGAACTAATATAGTCACTATTATCTTTTTCATTTTTCTCTCCGCTATCTTCATTCCAAAATGTAAGATATCACTTATTATTTTACGCAACTGCACAAAAAAAACTACGCTCACTTTTTTCTACTAGTCTTAAAAAAATGGGTCCGCCATAATCTTGACAATTTACCCTACCTATTATATGTACTATAAATGCCTTATGAAAAAAGAAAAGAGGAAGCGGCCTATTTAAGAGCAGGAGACATACCATGACAAAAAAATTATTGCTTTTAAGCGTTTTATTTCTTTGGGTCCTTTCCAGCGGGATATCCCCGATCTATGCAGCTACACCAAAGATCGATAAGAAACAGTACATGGCCATGGTCGCCATCGATAAAGATACTGGCGAACTGGAGATAAATGGAGACATTCTTGTTCCATTTTTTCTTTTTATGGGATTAAATGAATCCAACAATACCTGCTATGGTTCCTTTGTGCATCCCAAGCGGATCAGCGCTGCCGATGGCTTCGGCCTGGAACACCTGGCTATCTCTAAAGGCAAGCTTAAGGGGGCCAAAAAATTGATCTTCAATCTGGTTAGAGAAAATAAGATCGTCTATAAAAAAATAAGGGCCATCATCAGAAAAAATGGGAAATATTTGATCTTAAAGCTGCCGGATGTAAAAGGAAATATCCAGAAAGTCGAGTTCCATATTCTTGATGATGACCGGTGCGGGATATTTATAGCCGACCTCCCTCATGTAGAAACCTGGGATAAGGGAAATGCTATGAAGGGAAATACGATCGCAGGAATAAGAATAATCACTGATAAAGACGGGATCCTGCCCTTCCCAAATAGAGACAGAGTATCAGTTGCCACCACCGGAACCTACGAAGGCGCCTGGTGGACAAACTCTTTTGAATCAGATCTGATAAAGAAAGGTCAGGTCTACTCCGGGCAAGTAAACGAAAATTATTTCGAATACGAACAGGAGATCGAACAATCAGGACTGCCCAGTAATATTTATTCTGAATTAGATCAAGGACAAGTAATCAAACATAGATTCGTCTACCAGAGCGAACAGTTCAACCGCCGCGGATATATGACAAATATGGGCGGCAATGGAAAAAGTCCCGATCTTAATGACAATAAAGTTCAAAAAAAATCAAACAGGTTCATAAGAGTTGAATTCAATGATCCCGTGGGTATCCACTTTGGATTTTACGCAGAATTAATGGCCACTAATCCAAAAAAGATATGGATCACAGAAACCGGAAGAGATCCGGATAATGATTATGCCTATATCATGCTCCAGAAAAAAATAGCCTTCCGCGGAAAGATCCAAATCATGATCACCAATCCTGACGGTACATTCTCGCAGGTAGAAGTCAATATCCCCAGATGATCTGGCTTTAGTTAGCCAGGTCCTTAGCGGCTTTTTTAGATTCCTGAGGGGAGACCACTCAATTATCTCATAAGTCAATGAGTATATGGGTGAATGAGTGGATGGGGGGATGTTAGTTGCTCCGAATATCGGGTTTTGATTTTTCTTCTATCTCCTATCTTCTAACTTCTGTATTCTGATCTTCTATCTTCTGATTTTATTCTTCTGCCTTTTCTATAAATTGACCCCCAGTCCCGGCTCCTGGGAGGGATAGAGCACACCGTCTTTTAAAGTTACAGCGCCGGCGGCAGGGTCGCCTATCAAGTCTAAATGTCCATCCAGATCAGCATACATTACATTCGGCCTGGCCAGTGCAAAATGCAAACCAGCCGCGATTCCCAGTCCGGATTCATCCATGCATCCTACCATGACCTCATAACCCGCGGCTTTGGCTATTGAATTTATATGCAGGGCTTGATATATCCCTCCTACTTTCATCAGTTTGATATTGATCATATCGACCAGGTCCCTTCTGGCCATCCGGAAGACATCGCGGATAGTCATCAGACTTTCATCCGCCATTACAGGGATGGCAACCTGGCTCGATACCTTTCCCAGCATGTCAAGCTGATCCCTGGGTGTAGGCTGCTCCAGCAGCTCCAATTTGGCCGAACGGGTGGCTTTAACAAATTGTTTAGCCTGTTCCAGGTTGTATCCTTGATTAGCATCGAATCTCAACTCGACTGATCTCCCTACCACTTCTCTTACCTTGATAAATTTTTCAATATCCTCACCCAGGTCTTTTCCCCCTTTGATCTTCAATGCCTTAAATCCTTGTTTGACCAATTTTTCTGCTTTCTGCAGGGTTTCATATAACGGAAGGATGCCTATGGTTATGCTGGTGCGGATGTGATCCCGGTAGCCGCCCAGAAGCACATACAAGGGAAGCGAGGCGACCTTACCGATAATATCGTATAAAGCCATGTCCACCATTGCCCGGCAGGAAGGAAAATTTTGCAGGCTGTCGGATAATTTTTCCTGGATAAGGGCAATCCGTAAAGGATCGGACTTCAACAACAGCGGTTTGACCACATCATCCCAATTTTGTAAGACTGTCTGAGAGGTTTCGCCCGTGACTTCAAGGTCAGGCGCGGCGCAGCCGAATCCTACGATACCTGTGTTTGTCTCGATCCTTAGGAATACATTAGTAGTAGTGGATATGGTCTCATAGGCAATGGTGTACGGCTCGGCCAACCGCATCTCAACCGGCCACACAGAAACTTTACTAATTCTCATTGTAATTTACTCAATGTTTATCCTTACCATCGGCATTTTTTATGAATAGTTCAGGTTAGTAGCGTTTTTGATATATCTCTTCCAAGGTCATTCCTTTAAGATCTTCCACAAAGGCAACCAGGTGAGCGATCATGATCTCCCAGAGCTTTTTTCCCTTTTCAGCGCTGGCCTTAGTCGGATCTCCCATTACACCGCTGTCAGAGATCTTTTCTGTGTGCGCATACCAAGACACGCTTCTTTTCGAGGTAAAATCAAGATAACGGTTGGAAAATTTTGGTATGCTCTCATGAACCCGGTTCATCCTTACTAAATGCGGTCTGGTTGCCAGGGAGGTGCTGGTCTCGAATTCTCCAGCATGGACATCGTTAGGAGTCTCGATGTAACTGTAGATATCGACATCACTGCTTTCTCCGGAATCCACACAGGTGAATATCCTGGAATCCCGGTTGATCATCTGGGCCGCATAATTTAGAGCCGGGCTGTTGCCTCCGTGGCCGTTGATGATCACCAGCTTATTGATGCCGTTGCTCGCCACACTTATACCGATCTCATAAACCAGGCGGGACAAAGTTTCATTATTGATAGATACTGTTCCCGGAAAATCATCGTGATGATAAGAGACTCCATAAGATATCAAAGGAAGTACCAGCGGTTTGGGATCACTGCAGGCTTCGGCCACCCTCCTGGCCAGATATTCCGCATCAAAAGCGTCAACATCCAGTGTCAAGTGGGGCCCATGCTGTTCAATGGCGCCCACCGGTAAGATCGCCAGATCGACCTCTTTTACCCTGATATCAACTTCCGGCCATGTCAGCTCACCCCATAAACAGGTTTGTCTCAAGTTCTTTCCCACGGCTCCTTTTTTATTGTCCCGGCCCAGATCAATTTCAAATGGATAAGGCTGGTCGATCTGGGGATCTGTCATTGGATCGAAATCGACCCATTTTCTCCCCTCTTTTCTAACGGCGCCATCCGCATATTCGAGGAATATTTTGATCAGTGGTTTCCTCAAGTCCTTGGGAATACCATTAAGCGGAGAACGGTCCGGACTGAATCTTATTTTTAAGATCTCCGGATGTTCTTTCAGGGTCTTCACTTTTTCGGGAGGAAAACTGATCAGATCTTTTTTATAGAGCATGAATTCCAGCTGCTCTTTGCCCGAACCTTCCTGATGAACTCCCTTCTCGAGAATAGACCTCAGACAGCTTTCAATCTGTTCTTTCTTATATCCGCAGCGCGTGGGATCGGCATCGAGAGCCACCAGCATACCTACGATCCGGCGGCATTTTTCACATCTGCCGCAGGGATAAACCCTGTCTTCTTCTTTATGGGCGGCATGGCAGGAGGTCTGAAATTGCTGCAGCTCGGGATACCGTTTCACCAGGATCTTTTCTATCAGCAGTTCAGACAAAAGCCTGAGGATGGATAATTGACTGATGGCCCAGCCTTTCTGCATGTAATACCGGGTGAGGGCTTCGTCAAAATAGCGGCTCTGATCATATAATCCATCATAATGAGTAATGCCCTTATGCGATAACCGGTTGGTGGTATCGTGTTCATCGCCGATTATCAGCCGGCCGATCCCCCGCTTGGGAAGGATCGGCAGCGCCCCGAACAAAAAAACCGCTACTGTCCAGAGCCTTATGGGATATTCATCCGACCGGACTCCGGCAAAATCCTGCCGGATAAAGGGCATATGACGCAGCATCCATGCAAAAACCCGGTCTGAATTCACCCAAACACGGGACGTATTCGGTATATTATCTTTAAAGTACCGGAACGTATTGATAGCCGTAAACCAGTGACGACCAGACTCATTGATAAAAACAGGGTGGACATCCTTTCCCAGTTCTCTTAACAGGCCAAAACTCAAGAGGCTGTCCTTTCCTCCGCTGGAAAGCACGCAGTGGCGGTCTTTATCCATGGTCCATAATTGCCATTTAAGCGGAATATTTTTTCCTGATCTTGAATCCGGGAAGACCAGTTCCGCTGCACTATATTTTTTCTGTTTGATCACAGGAAGATCAGACACTTCTCCCATCAGAAATGGATTCGGTTCCAAAAATTTTTTTACATAGATCTCACGGGCGGTGTTTTCCGCCATGTCCCTTAAGAATCTTTGATCGATATTATCATAAACACCATGGAAGACGATCTTTTTACAGAACAATCCATAATTAAGAGCGACTTGGGCCGCGATCATGGAGGCTAAATTCTGTGAGACAGAATCATCCGGCTGAAAAACTTCTTCTTCATAACTGTAGATCAGATCGATCTGGTCTTCTTTATCTGCATAGCGAAGAGAATAGGGAGCCGTGAGTTTCTTGCCAGATAAAACCACAGGACCGATATGAAGCTCATCAAAAACCACTAGTTTTAAGAGGGCATCCGCATCTTCATTGCCCTCAACATATTCCTGCTTCATATTTTTTTTCAATGTATTACCCATAGTCATTCCTCATTCAATTCTTAATAAACATCAACACCTTTTTGGCCAGTTCTTCGGCGCCATCAGTCAAAACGTCATAGGAAGGAAGTCCGGTGATGTTCTGGATCGCTGCACAGACATGGGGAATATCCTCAAGATCGAGGTCTTCATGATTGATGGTGACGGCAACTACAGGTTTGGATGATATATATTCGACAGCGCCGATCTGTTTTGAAAGGGGGTGGAGAGGATATCCTGGAAAACCGTCATACTCTTTTCTCGCCGGGGCATGCTGCAGCACGACTATATCAGGCCGGGCAGCCGCCAGGATCTCATAACCGCCGGGATACGCCGGGTTCATGAGGCTCCCCTGCCCCTCGATGATGATCACATCCGGATCTTCATTTTTCCAGGCTGTCCAGACAGCATGCTCGATCTCACCGGAGACAAAATCATTGACCAGACTATCAAAAACGGTCCCATACTTGGCACCTTGAAGCCATGCAGTCTGCCCGGTGCCCACCATCTCAGCTTTTTTCCCTAATTTCTCCAGGGCTTGAATGAGAAGCCAGGCTGTGGTCCTTTTTCCCACAGCCGAATCTGTGCCCAAAATAGCTATCTTAAGGCAGGACACCTCCTCG
>CAZLBV010000180.1:0-2613 GCA_964557845.1 uncultured Eubacteriales bacterium
CCATCCGCCGGGCGGTGTTGTCCACCATAGTCTTCACCGCCTTCGGGTCACCGACGTCAGCTTGGACGATCACATGTCCGGACCCCGGCAGTAAAGCAAGAGTTTCTTCGGCCGAGGCGGTATTTTGGTTGTAATGAACGACCACCCGAGCGCCTCTGGAGGCGAAAGCGGCGGCGACAGCCCTTCCAATTCCCCGGGAGGCGCCGGTAACAAGAGCAACCCTATTTGTGAATTCAGTCATATTAAAATCTCCTTCTTGCCATTCCATTGTTTTGTCCGAGATGACGATTAATGAATGGACAAACGGAACGGCTTGCCACAAGTTCCGGCATCCATTCGGCCGTAAATCAAGCACGGTGTTATCAAGTTTTTCACGGATGGGATATTATAACCCGGTTTCCACCCTAGAAGGCAAATTGAATCCTTCAATGCACATTATAATGTCCTATTTTTATTTTATAGAATAGAAAAAAAATAAAACAGCCCAGTTGTAAATTCCTTTCATACCAAAGTTGACAGTGATAGAAGCTTGTCCTAAAATTCAAGAGATATGGATTCCTTTGGTGAATATCTGAAACGAGAAAGAGAACTAAGAGAGATCACTTTAGAGGAAATACGAGATTCCACCAAAATAAATCTTCGGTTTTTACAGGCGCTGGAAACAAATAATTTTGATATGCTTCCCGGGAAATTTTTCACCCGGGGGATAATTAGGTCTTACGCAAATTATATCGGACTCGATGTAGGTGATGTGCTGCATAGATATGATGAATTTCACTTTAAGGAGAGTTCACCTGAAGAGGAAGAAACCGGGGAAAAAAGTCAATTTGACGAAAGAAAACCCTCTTCAAAAAATAAAATAATCCTCTGGACAAGTATAATCATAGTTCTTATATTAATATCTGTCATTTTTTTCTATAAATATGAAAAAAAACAACTGCAGATTTCCCAAATAGCTATTCTCGAAGAAACCGAAGTTCCTGAAATAAAGGAGAAAATCCTCCCTGATATAGAACCGGGTAGAATGGAAAGCGGCTTTAAGCTTGAATTTTCTGTCGGTCAAGAAACCTGGTTTCAGATCTATGCAGACGGCGAATTGACTTTTGATGGCATAAAAGAAATGGGAGAAACTTTTCAAGTTAATGCCCAGAAGGAAATTATCATGCATGTTGGGAATGCAGGCGGGTTCACCTTTTCAATCAATGGAAGAGAGGGGAAGCCCTTGGGACTTTCTGGACAGGTTATCAGGAATATATTGATCAATATGGATAATTATAAGAATTATATACAAAACGGCGAATTCTATGAATAATCAAGAAAATCAGAAGAGCCGGGCACCCCGTGTCCTTGGAGCCATAATCCTGTTTTTGATCTTACTTTTTTTTGCCATTGATTTAATTATCAGAGAATCCCAACAATTCTCTCCTACTTCCTTAACCAATATACTGCTTTCAACACTTCAGATAATCGTCTTACTGCTGTTTCTAATCCTCTTTTTTATTTTCTGCCGTAATCTTATCAAGCTCTACCTGGAAAGAAAGCATAAGGTAGCAGGAGCTCATTTTAAGACAAAGCTATTGCTTTTCTTTACCGCCTTATCCTTGATCCCGACATTGCTGCTTTTTTTCTTTGCCAGCGATCTTATCAGCCGTAACATCGAAACATGGTTTAAAACTCCCATCGATAAGATCCTGAACGATACTAAAAATTTATCCGAGGGCTTCTATCAAAATGCCAGAGAAATTACTCTCCACCATGCTCAGCAGCTGAGCAATTTCATTCAAGAGCAGCAGCTTATCAAACAAGGCAGGCTGCCGCTGATGAATTTTGTCCGCGAGAAACTCACTGAATATCATCTGGACGAGATCAGCATTTATCTGGACGGAGAAGACCTTTTTTCCTACCTTAACCCTAATCTTCCGCTACAATACTATCGAGAATTAAAAAGCAACACCATCAAAAGGGCTCATTTAGGAGAAAGATTTTCAAGTATCGAACCTATGGGAACAGGGGAAATGATCCGAAGAGGGGTAGCTGTGGACATTCCGAATGTGGGAAACTTTTTAGTGGTTACAGGAAAATTTTTGCCGCAGAATTATACCCAAAGGATCAATAATATCTCTGCCTATGTCCAGAGATACCAGCAGCTTAAGATCCAAAAAAATCCTCTAAAAACATTTTATCTGATCACCCTGACATTTATTACCCTGCTGATCATCTTTGCTGCCAGTTGGATTGGTTTCCATCTTGCGAAGGGAATCACGGTTCCTATAGAAAAATTAGCTTTAGCCACCAAAGAAATTTCAAAAGGGAACCTGAATGTCAGGGTTAAAGCCCCGGCTTCTGATGAGCTGGGAATTCTCATCGATTCTTTCAACCAAATGACTGCAGATCTTAACTCCAGTCAGCAGGCGATCGCTCAAAAAACCTCTGAATTGAGCGCCCGCAAACAACACATTGAAACCATCCTAACGAATATAACAACCGGCGTTATCACTCTGAATGCAGAAGGGGTGATAACAACTATTAATCCTTCTGCCAAAGAAATGCTGGCGCTTACAGAAAAAAATCCAGTCGGAAAACACTATCAGAATATCCTTAACCATTCCAGAT
>CAZLBV010000181.1:0-2862 GCA_964557845.1 uncultured Eubacteriales bacterium
GATGCATTACTGTTTCAGCCGGCCCGATGCGGTCAAGAATTATTATCATAAAGCGTCTTAATTCTCATGTTAAACACGAATAAAGGCAATAGGAAATAACCATGGAAAACAAAAAAGGAAAGGTATTGATCATTGATGATGATGAAGACATTTTACATGCGGCACGATTATTTTTAAAAAAACATGCTCAGCTGGTACACACAGAGAATAATCCTGAAGCAATATCTGCCCTGGTTAAAAACACCTCATATGATGTCATTTTTCTGGATATGAATTTCGCTAAGGGAGCCACCAGCGGAAAAGAAGGTTTTCAATGGCTAAACAAGATTTTGGAACTTGATCCTTCAGCAGTCGTAGTCTTGATAACGGCTTTCGGAGATGTTGAAATGGCAGTCCATGCCATAAAAGAGGGAGCCACTGATTTTATTCTTAAACCTTGGCAGAATGAAAAACTGCTGGCAACCCTCTCTGCTGCTATTAATTTCCGAAACACAAAATTAGAAGCTGACAACCTCCGTTCTCGCCAGAGACAATTAAGTGCCGATATGGATCTTCCCTTTCATGATTTCATTGCGCAGAGCCAAGCCATGAATACCGTTTTTTCTGCTATCAGAAAGGTTGCAGCCACTGATGCAAATGTCTTAATCCTTGGTGAAAACGGTACTGGGAAAGAGCTGGTCGCCCGGGCCCTGCACCGTAATTCCCCCCGAAAAGATGAAGTTTTTATATCGGTAGACATGGGAGCCTTGAGCGAAGCATTGTTTGAGAGCGAACTTTTTGGCCATGTCAAGGGCGCTTTTACGGATGCAAAGGAGGACCGGGCCGGTAGGTTTGAGATAGCGTCGGGCGGAACTCTTTTTCTGGATGAGATCGGAAATCTTTCCCTTCCCTTACAATCAAAACTCTTGCGTGTCCTTGAGACAAAAAATGTTACCAGACTGGGGTCCAACAAAAACATAGAGATAGATGTCCGACTTATTTGTGCCACAAATAGGCCGATCCATGAAATGGTCTTGAAAAAAGATTTTCGCCAGGATCTTCTCTATAGGATCAATACTGTGGAAATAAGAATTCCGGCATTAAGAGAAAGAGAAGAAGATATCCCCCTTTTGACTGAGCATTTTTTAAAGATCTTTTGCAAAAAATACAATAAATCATTAAAAAGAATCGGAGTAGGAACTATCAAAAAGTTACAAAAATATTCATGGCCGGGCAATGTACGAGAGCTCCAGCATGCCATAGAAAGGGCTGTCATCATGAGTGAATCTACTGTACTTCAGCCTTCTGATTTCTTATTTCCCCCACAAGAGTCATCCAGTGAAAGCTTTTACCTCGATAACTATAGTTTAGAAGAACTTGAAAAGACGGTAATCCGAAAAGTCATTTCTAAACATGGAGGAAACATTAGCCATGCGGCTAAAGAGTTGGGCCTTTCGCGCACTTCTCTATACCGCAGGTTAGAAAAATATGGTTTATAAACGGTTCAGATTCATTTGTATAGTCCGAATTTCAGTTTTAACTTTATCCATACTGTCCTTTCTTCTGATTCTCTTTAAAACAGAATTATTTGCTGCGCTTTTCATTCTAGGTATATTGATCATCTACCAGATTTTTTCGCTGATCCGATATGTTGACAAAACCAACCGGGATCTTGCCCGCTTATTCGAATCCATTAAATACTCCGATTTTTCTCAAACCTTTAAGGATGAAAAATTAGGGCATTCGTTTACTGAATTAAGAAATACCTTTGCTGAAGTGACTGACGCTTTTCGTAAAGCCAGAGCAGAAAAAGAAGAACATTACCGCTATTTACAGACGGTTGTCCAACACGTTGGGATTGGTTTAATTGCTTTTCAGCCAAATGGAGAAGTGGAACTCATCAATGCAGCTGCAAAAAAATTGTTAAACATTCCTCATTTAAAAAACATTCAATCGCTTAAATCCTTTAATATAAAATTGGTTGATACCTTGTTCAAAATAAAACCAAAAGAGAAAGCTCTGATAAAGATTGACTACAACAACGAACTACTGCATCTGGCACTTTATGCAACTGAATTTAAGCTTAGAGGAACCGATTTTACCCTGGTATCGATCCAAAACATCCATAGTGAAATAGAAGAGACCGAGATCCTTGCCTGGCAAAAACTGATAAGGGTATTAACCCATGAGATCATGAATTCCATCACTCCTATTTCCTCTCTTGCATCAACCATCAATGACTTGATATCTGAAAGTATTCCTGCGCTTCGAAAAGAAAAGGAAGAATACAAAGAGACTTTGGAGGATATTCACTCAGCAATCCATACCATACAAAAGAGAAGCCAGGGACTTATGCATTTTGTCGATGCTTATAGAAATCTTACTTTGATCCCGAAACCCAACGTGCAAATTTTTTCTGTGAAAGATTTGCTTGCGCGCATCAGAAATTTATTGAAAACCAATATCAAACAAAAAAATATAACACTTAAAATATCCATCCATCCTGAAAATCTTGCTTTGGCTGCAGATCCTGAACTTGTTGAGCAGGTTTTGATCAATCTAACCTTAAACTCTCTTCAAGCATTGGATGGGGTCGAAAATCCACGTATCGATCTTATCGCTAATCTTGATCCGCAACACCGGGTCATTATAAAGGTGATTGATAACGGCGCTGGCATACTCGAAGAAAACCTGGAAAAAATATTCATTCCTTTTTTTTCTACCAAAAAGGAGGGATCCGGAATTGGGTTGAGTCTATCCCGCCAGATAATGAGTCTTCACCAAGGTTCGATCACTCTTAATAGTAGGCCTGGGAGGGGGACTACTTTTACTCTCAAATTCTAACACATAGATCTGAATTATTCATAAAAATTGCTGATGGTT
>CAZLBV010000182.1:0-6699 GCA_964557845.1 uncultured Eubacteriales bacterium
AGGGTCACGCCCGATTTGCGCCAGTTCCATCAGGTCTGATTTTAGTCTTTCGGAATCAATGCTTATATCCATCCTTTTCTCATCCTATAAAAAATTTAATTTTATTGATCTATTTTTTAATTTCGCTTTTGCGGTCTATTCGATCAAAAGTGCCATTTCACTTACTGCCTCTTCAATCCCGACGATAGCGGCTCTGGCGACGATCGAGAATCCAATGCTGAATTCGCTGAACTCGGGGATCTCTGCTATCGGGCCTACATTTTTATAGTCGAGACCGTGGCCAGCGTGGATCTCAAGGCCAAGATCAGACCCGTGTTCTGCTGCAAGCCTAACTCTTTCAAGGGCTTTTTCTCTGGCTTGCCCGGGTTTCAGTTCGGAATATTCGGCTGTATTGATCTCGATGAGGTCCACACCCACGGCCTTGCAGGCGTCTATCTGGGCCAGGTCAGGGTCAACGAAAATACTAACCCGGATGCCCGCATCTTGAAGAGCTTTTATGTGTTTTTTCAAGTGGGCTTGATTGGATATAACATCCAATCCGCCTTCTGTGGTTAACTCATCGGGTCTTTCCGGAACCAGAGAAACTACATCAGGCTTGACATCCAGGGCGATCTTTTTCATTTCATCTGTGGCAGCCATCTCTATGTTCAATTTGGTCTTAATGGTTTGTCTTAATAGATTAAGATCTCTTTCTTTGATATGTTTTCTATTTGCTCTAATGTGACAGACTATGCCGTCTGCTCCGGCTTGTTCCGCCAGTAGAGCTGCCAAGACCGGTTCCGGCTCCGTGCTTTTTCGAGCTTCTCTTAAAGTCCCAAAATGATCAATATTAACAGCCAGTTTCATCTGTTTCCTCCTGAATTTTATTTACTGTGTTCTTTTTTTAAAGATATATTAATAGTCTGAAAAATGCAATTGTAACTTAGATTATTTCATGTTGTGTCCGCTGTGTTGAGAAAATAATTAAGGTTGATGTCACCGGAACTTCTGCTACAATTATTATATGAGAAAACACAGTACTCTTATTCTGCTGGTATTCAACCTGATCTTGCTTTTCATGTCCTGGCTGATGTCTTTTTATGCATATCCCAGGCTGCCTCAGAAAATTCCTCTTTGGCTAAACTGCTGCGGTCAACCGGTGTATCTGATCGACAAATCGCCGGTTTTTTTTATTTATCCGGCTGTCCATACCCTTTTTTTCTTGGGGTTTTTATTTTTGACCGGAGTGTTTCCCAAAAGACAAATCTCCCCCAAAAAAGACCGTATCTATCTTGAATATGTCTATCTGGTTTTGATCTTTTTTAGCTTGGTCTTTATCCATATCACCCGAAGCATTATCTTTCTGGCCCATAATATAGGCGACGGAGTAAATAAATTTTATTTTGTCGCCCTTTTTGCCATTCTCCTGGGGCTTATTCCATATTTTAGGTTTCGGAAAAAATTACGCCTTTAAAAAAAATGGATCCGCCTTACTATTTACCTATTTTTGTTGTCAACAATTGTTGCTAGGAATCTTTGAGCAAAAAATAGGTAAATAGTAAGGCGGACCCATAATTGTGATTCCTTTGATGCGAGATGATGTTTGCTTTTGTGTTTTATCTCAGATATTTGGTTATCACCTGAGCCAGTTGGTCTGCCATCTCGGAAATTTTTTTTCGGTCTTCCCCTTCTATCATGATCCTGGCCACTGACTCAGTGCCTGAGTACCTAACATTCAAGCGGCCTTTGCTGCCCAATGATTTTTTGATCCTATCCATAGTGTTTTTAATTTCGGAATAGGCACTAAAGTCTTCCTTTTTGCTGACATCCACGTTCAACAGCACTTGCGGGAATTCCTCAAATTCATTAACGAGTTGAGATAGAGGCGCTTCTTTGTTGAGCATCACTTCAAGCATTTTTATGCTGGTAAGGATTCCATCTCCGGTGGGGCAGTCATCCAGAAAAATGGTATGTCCGGATTGCTCTCCTCCGAGATTGGATTTGAATTTAAGCATTTCTTCCAGCACGAACCGGTCTCCGACCGGAGCTCTTACCAGCTCGATCCCTCGCTTTTTCAAGGATTTTTCCAGGCCCATATTACTCATAGGGGTCGCCACTATACACTTTGATCTGAGCGTTCCTTTCTCCTGCATATGACCTGCCATCACATATAAGGTATGATCACCGTTAAGCAGACGCCCCTTTTCATCAACCCATAGGGCCCGGTCAGCATCCCCGTCATAGGCGATTCCCATGGCTGCATTTCTTTCGATAACGGCCTTTGCAAGGTCTTGGGGATGAAGTGAGCCGCAGTTCAGATTTATGTTTTTTCCGTCCGGCTTACCGTTTAGAGTTATCACGTCAAATCCCAGATCAGAAAAGATCCCTGGCGCAAAAAAAGAGGCAGCTCCATTTGAACAATCGAGAACTAATTTGAAGTTGTTATTTATTTTCCCGAATGAAAACTTGTTTTTTATGAATTCGGAATATTTTCTGGATAAGGATGATTCCGGAATTATATCTCTATCGATCTCCTTGATTTCCTTAGTGTTGCTCAAAATAGCTTTTTCTAATTTTCTTTCCCATTTCTGAGGTATTTTCATTCCGGATGATGAAAAGATCTTAATGCCGTTATCCTCATAAGGATTATGGGAAGCTGAAATGACCACACCGGCTGAAAAGTCAAAATTGCTGGTTAAATAAGATATTGCTGAAGTAGGTATGACTCCGGCAGATAATGCTTCTCCCTGGACATCTTCGATCCCCTGGATCAGGGCTTGTTCCAAATTAGGCCCGGATTCCCTGGTGTCCCTTCCGATTATGATCTTAGGAGATCCGCCTTTCTCCATAAGGAGCAGTGCCAAAGCCTTACCCAGGGTATATACCGAGGAAAAATCAAGTGGAAATTTATCTGCTTTTCCACGAATACCATCAGTTCCAAAAAGTTTATTCATCCAAAGATTCCCTTCTCCTCTTGTTGGAAAAAAATAATTATATACTATTTTTTTAGGAAAATATAGAAAAAAATTTAATTATTCTTGATTATCCTGTGCTTTATTGAATCTTCTTTTCTTCGGAATTTTCTTCTTCTGGGGGTTCTATGAAGATCCTGATTTTTACTTTTGCATCCGGATAGGTCAATCTCAGATCAGGATGGGGGGGAATGAGGCCTACTTCCACCATTTCCGGTTGGGTAAAACCCGAAATGTCCACCGGAGCGGTTTTGACTTTGTAGGAGTCCTTTAGCCTGCTCTCAGCTCCTCTGACAGCAACTATTGCGGGATCAGCTATAGCTCTGACAAACTTATATCCTTCAGGGGGCTGGCCGGTTATTACAGGTTCAACCTCTAACATTATTTCCTCGATAGCTTCCATGACTACATCTACTTGGCTGGGAGAGATGTCTTTTACTTCTGCATCCTGGGGAAGGATTATCATGCTGTTTCTAAGAGCGTATTCCTGCTGGCCTAATTCTGCGGTAGAGAGATCGAGGATCGCCCTCACCGTAGCGGAGTTGATCTCGTTGAGTAAACGGTTGGGTGCTCTCACCCGAACATCGACTGTAGGTGCAGGCTTTTCCACCAATTCCATCTGGGGAGGTGTATTGTAGATCTCCAGCGGGACAGTTACGGTCTTTTCGGAGAAGATCTTTTCTTCAGGAATAAGGGCAAGCCACAAAACCAGTGCCAGCAGAAATGAAAATAATTTTAACCCAAAGTTTCTGAATACAAGATTTTTTAGGAATTTTTTCATCTCTGCCTCAGATATTCTAGAACTTTCTGTTTTAATTCATCTTTTTCCAGATTTCTATGCATATGGCCCTGCATGGTGAGAGAGATCGATCCTTCTTCTTCAGAAACGACAATAACTGCTGCGTCAGTTTCCTGAGAAAGCCCCAGAGCGGCCAGATGTCTTGTTCTGGTAACAAAATCATCTCCCAGGTTGTGAGCTGCGGGAAGAGGAAGAAGACATCCTGCGGCCAGTATCTTGTTTTCCCGGATTATTACCGCTCCGTCATGAAGAGGGGTCCGCGGATAGAACAGTGTGACTAAGAGTTCTTTTGATAGGGTTCCATCTATTCTCGAGCCTCTGTTGGCATAGCTGGTAAGGGAGATCTCTTTTTCGATCGCGATAAGGGCTCCGATCTTTTTTGCCGAAAGAAAATCCACAGCCAGAAATACATCATCGATCTTTTCTGTAATGGCCTTTAACGAAAAGGGTTTTCGGAAAGACCTTGATCCGATTGATGTTAAAAGATGGCGAAGTTCTCCTTGGAAAAGGATTATGATAGCAATAATGATATAGGTGGTGAAGGTTTTTAACAGCCAGCCGGTGACAACGAATTTTCCCCATTGCGAGATCAGAAACAAAAGGCCTACGATCGCTAATCCAATAGCCATCTGGTAGGCTTTGGTATCTTTGATGAGGCGGAAAAAAGTGTACAGGATGACGGTCATAAGCAGAATGTCGATAAAATCCCCGAGAGTAAAACGAGAAAGAGCATTGATGATGTCAGTGAACATAAGTGGTTCCCTTATTTCCTCTTTTTTGAAGATCCCCTTTTTCGATCGAAGAATTAAGAATCGCATCTGTCACAAGCACGGCTTTTCTTACGGCTTCCACATCATGAACCCTAACGATATGGGCGCCGCTTAAAATTCCGGCTGCGGTGGATGCTAAGGTTCCTTCTAATCTTTGGTTTGCCGGAAGATTTAAGATCGCACCGATAAAAGATTTTCTGGAAGGACCGATGAGCAGCGGCAGTTCGAGATCTGCAAAGAAGCTTAATTTTTTTATTAAGATCAGATTATCCTGAAGGCGTTTGCCGAATCCTATTCCAGGATCAAGGATCAGATTAGATCTTTTTACTTCTTGAGATACGGCCGAATCTATCCTTTCCTCAAAGAAAGCGTGGATCTCATGCAAGACATTTTCGTAATTAGGATTTACCTGCATGGTTTTCGGTGTGCCCAGCATATGCATCATAATGACAGGCGTATTTCTTTCAGCGGCTAAAAGGCCCATGTCAGGATCAGCTCTCAAGGCGCTGATATCATTTATGATATCGGCACCGGCATCCAAAGCGCTTTCGGCAACTTTTGCTTTCATAGTATCGATAGATATCAAGATATCGGTTTTCTGTTTCAGCTCTTTGATGACCGGAAGAACGCGGTCAAGCTCTTCTTGCTGCGATACCGGGTCTGAACCGGGTCGTGAGCTCTCGCCACCGATATCAATGATATCGGCCCCCTCCTGCACCAGTCTTAATCCCTGCTCTACGGCTTTATTATGATCCAGAAAAAGCCCGCCATCTGAAAAAGAATCAGGTGTAATATTAACCACCCCCATAATCCAGGTTCTTTCTCCTAATGTGTATTGTTTAGATCTGACCTGGATAATGTATTTTTTTCTCACTTTTAAGCTTTGGCGTTTGCTGGCGTTTTTTTATAGTTTCTTTTTCTTTGTGTTTGTTTCGATTTTACTGTTTTCTCAGAAGCGGTTTCCCCTTCTGAGGAGGCCTTTATATTTTCTACCGGCTTTTTTCCGTTGACGATCGCATTGATCTCGTCTGAACTCAATACTTCTTTCTCGAGCAGAGCTTCAGCGATAGCCGTCACCTTATCTTTATTTTTTTCAATGAGTTCTTTGGCCCGATTATAGTTACGAATGATGATCTTCTTTACTTCTTCATCGATGCGTTCCGAGGTTTTTTCACTGAAGTTTTTATGCATGGTCAGATCGCGCCCCAGAAAAACCAGATCATCTCTTTCCCCGAATGTCAGCGGGCCTAACTCAGACATGCCGTACTCGCAGACCATTTTTCTGGCGATCTCTGTTGCTTTTTCAAAATCATTGGCTGCGCCGGTGGTGGTTTTCTTGAGAAACATCTCTTCCGCCACCCTGCCTGCCATCAGGACCGCCAGGCTGGCTTCCAGGTAGGTCTTGGAATAAGTGTATCTGTCATCCAGAGGAAGCTGCTGGGTGATTCCCAATGCCATGCCCCTGGGAATGATGGTGACTTTGTGGATAGGATCGGATTCCGGAATAATTGAGGCTATCAGGGCATGTCCGGCTTCATGAAAAGCTGTGCTCTTTTTCTCTTCATCGCTGATTATCATGCTTTTTCTTTCCACGCCCATGAGTACCTTATCTTTGGCAGCTTCCATATTTTTCATGGTCACATTTTCCTGTGCATTTCTTGCTCCCAGGAGCGCTGCTTCATTGACGAGATTGGCCAGGTCTGCTCCGGAAAATCCCGGCGAGGACCGCGCCAAGACACTTAGGTCTACATCTTTATCCAGCGGTATGTTTCTGGTGTGAACTCTGAGTATTTCTTCCCGGCCTTTGACATCCGGCATGTTCACCACAATCCTGCGGTCGAAACGCCCCGGCCTTAAGATAGCGGTGTCGAGTATATCCGGCCGGTTGGTGGCTGCGATCAGGATGATCCCTTCATTGGAGTCGAAGCCGTCCATTTCAACCAGAAGCTGGTTAAGGGTCTGTTCTCTTTCATCATGGCCTCCCCCGAGTCCGGCTCCCCGCTGCCGTCCGACAGCGTCGATCTCATCGATGAAAATTAAGCAGGGTGCCTGTTTTTTCCCTTGTTCGAATAGGTCTCTTACCCGGGATGCTCCCACGCCCACGAACATCTCGACAAAATCAGAGCCGCTGATGGAAAAGAAGGGAACGCCGGCCTCTCCGGCAACGGCCCGTGCCAAT
>CAZLBV010000183.1:0-18123 GCA_964557845.1 uncultured Eubacteriales bacterium
CTCCGAATCAACTAAAAGAGAAATAATAACTTCATCCATCAGGCTGTTTTGGTCGAGCGGGTTGGAAAGGAATCTTTTAAAATTCTGCAGATCATAATCGAATTTGTTTAGACCGGCTGAAGTGCCTACCCAAAGATCTCCATTTTTATCCTCGGTTACACAACTTACATTATTGTTACTCAAAGAAGAGGGATCAAAAGGATCATGATCAAAAATATCAATATTAAAACCATCATATTTGTTAAGTCCCTGTTTTGTGCCGAACCACAGAAATCCTCTGCTGTCCTGAAAAATGCAGTTGATCGATCCCTGGGACAAACCATCTTCAACAGTAATATATTTGAATTTAAAATCCGGAACCTCTGGATAAACGCACAAAGACACAAAAATAAACAACCAACATAAATAGAATGTCTTTTTTGCCATTTAATTTATATATTTTATAGTGATTGAAAATTTTTTTAAATACTTTTTTGCACCCGGATTCTCACGCCCGAGTTATCAAATTGACCTATAATTCGATTATGTTATAATGATTTCCCTTAAAAAATTCCCTAAGCATAAGTGAGCTAAAATGAATCCTTATATCATTATTGGAAACGGAATTGCAGGTAATGCAGCCGCAGAAAATATCCTTAAGATCGAGCCTCAGAGAAAAATTGTCATGTTTACCAGAGATGATCACTATTTCTATTATACCCCTGCACTACCCGAATATCTGGCGGGGGAAAAAGACATAAAGAATTTCACCATCCATAATTCCCAATGGTATGAAAAAAACAAGATCGAACTCCATCTCAAAACTACGGTCACCAACATAGACCCTCAGAAAAAAATTATAAAAACCGATCAGAATCAAACCTTTAAATACGACAAGCTGCTGTTGGCAACCGGCGGATATTCCTTTGTTCCTCCTATTCCTGGGGCAGATAGTCAAAGCGTTTTCACTCTGCGAACAGTAGCTGATGCAGACCGCATAATAATCAGGGCAAAAACCTCCAAGGAGGCTGTTCTCATCGGCGGAGGGCTGTTAGGACTTGAAGCAGGAAACGGATTAAGGAAAATGGGACTCAAAGTCAAAGTGGTTGAATTCTTTCCACGGCTCCTTCCCCGTCAAATGGACACAGAAGGTGCAGCTGTTCTTCAAAAAATGTTAGAAGACATGGGATTTAAATTTCATCTGGGAGCGGTTACAAAACAAATCACTGAAGCAAGGAGCCGTTTGTCAGTCCATTTGGATAAAGGAAATAAATTATCTGCAGATATGGTCCTGATCTCAGCCGGAGTGAGGCCAGAATTAACCCTGGCAAAAAGCCTCGGCCTTGAGATAGATAAGGGTGTACAAGTCGATGGTCACATGCAAACCGGGATCAAGGATATTTATGCTGCCGGAGACCTGATCGAACACCAGAAACATTTCTACGGCATTTGGCCGGCATCCATGGAACAAGGCCGCATAGCCGGAGCTAACATGGCTGGAAAACAAGAAATATACCAAGGTACTGTTCCTGTCAATTCTCTTAAAGTCACGGGTATTGATCTGACTTCTGCAGGAGATATCGATCCCGAAAATCGATCGGAGTCTATTGTGTTCCAGGATCAGAAAAACTACATATATAGAAAATTTGTCATTAAAAATAACAATATCTTAGGAACCATCCTCTTTGGAGACACCCGGGGAAGCCAAAAGATACTGGAGGCGATTAAAAATAAGAAAGATATTTCAGCCTGGAAAGACAAGCTGGGGAGACCAGATTTTGATTTTGGATTATGGAAGTAACCAGAAAAAAAGCGATTAGGCTCTATCCAAACACCACTTTTTAACAACTTTATAGATCAATTCCCGTTTAATTGGCTTAGGAATATAATCATCTAAACCGGCTCCTAAACATTTTTCCCTGTCACCCTGCATAGCATTCGCTGTCATGGCAACGATCGGAACATTATTAAATCCCATTTCCCGGATTATCCTAGTAGCTTCATAACCATTTTTATTAGGCATTTGAATATCCATCAAGATCATGTCATATTTTTCAGGATTTCCGGTAAATACATCTATGGTTTCCTGCCCATCATGTGTCAGAGTCAACTGGTAGCCTGCTTTAGTCAACATATGTTTTGCAAGTTTCGCATTGACAGGGTTATCTTCAGCCAAAAGTATATGGATAGAATGTTTACACCCATCCGCGATCGAATGTTGAGTGACAAATTCCCGTTTTTCTATTTTCTCCGGCAGGCTAGTTTTCTTACTGATCAAATGTAAAATAATAGCGAGGAGTTTTTGTCGTCTAATGGGGGCAGGCAGAAAACCATTGAATCCTGATTCCCTATACTTTCTCGATCGGTTGATAAAGGAAGAGGAATGAGCCAACAATGGGATCTTTGATAAAGGAGCTTTAAGTTTTCGTATCCTTCTGGCTAATTCATAGCCATCCATTCCGGGCATATGAATATCGATAATACATATGTCAAAAGGTTGTTTCTTTTTCCATTCCGCCTGAATTAAGGAGATAGCCTGCTTAGGATCTAAAGTTGGGACAACATTCATTTCAGCAGACTTTAAGGCTCCGCATGTGATTTCAAGGTTTCTGGGATGATCATCCACCACAAGTACTTTTTTCCCGGCAAGACTCTTTATCGACCTGTCTTTTCCAATTTTTTTGAAGGATCTATCAACCCATGCCGTAAAATGGAATGTGCTGCCTTTTCCTACTTCACTTTCTGCCCAAACTTCGCCATCCATAAGATGGGCTATCTGCCGACAGATAGATAGGCCCAAACCCGATCCTAAATATTTCTGTGGTGAAATCCCTTCCCCCTGTTGAAATGCTTCGAAAATCCTAAGGAGCTGATCAGAAGGAATCCCGATACCAGAATCTTTAATCATTAAATGAAGCTTTATCTTGTTCTTTCTTTCCTCATCCACATCCAGAGAAATCTCTATATCACCTTCATGAGTAAATTTAACCGCATTGCCTAAAAGGTTCATAATCACTTGTCGAAAGCGTCCGGCATCACTTCGGACATAAGCTGGAACATTATCTCCTATACGGCAGAGAAGCTCGATCGATCTATCTGTTATCTTAGGTTGAATGAGGTCACACACATTGAAAACCGTAACCTCAGGGTCAAAATCGATCAATTCAAAGGACATTTTCCCAGCTTCTATTCGTGTCAGATCAAGAATATCATTGAGCAGATTGAGGAGTGCTTCTCCGGACTGCTGTATGGTACGGGTAAAATCGATCTGTTCATCATTCAATTCAGTTTCAAGAAGCATCTCTGTGAATCCAATGATCCCATTCATGGGTGTTCTTATATCGTGGCTCATCCTGGCCAGAAAATCACTCTTGGCCTGATTAGCCATTTCAGCCTCTTTTTTTGCCTGATCCAGAGCCGCAGCCTTATCCTCCAATTCAGCATTCAAGGCCAGGACTCCATGATTGGTCTCTTCCAGTTCATAATTAACAGCTTTAATCTGGCGATTTTTTTCAGATAGCTCCTTCAGGAGATAAACTATTTTCTCTTGCTGTTTTTTAATTACAGTTAATAAATCTTCCTGCCTGGCATTAATTTTCTTATCAACTAATTCTCTAATTTTTTCGATATTGACATCCTCTTTTTCTAGATAGGGTAAATTGCGGGATTTTTCAAGCAGGATGACTGCCCGGCCGGCTCCTTCTTCCCTGACTTCCAGATCATCCATGATTTCTTTAAATAAGTAGAGCATGCTTTTATAGGAATTACCTTCAAGATAATCAGATGAAACCTCTGCAGCAATAACCAGCACACCTTTCCTCTCAATATCTTCCCGCCAGAACAGCTTTACAGATCCCCCAATTTTTTTCTGATGGAACGGGCCAAGAAGAGCAGAAATAGCCGCAACGACACAGATCCTGTCAATTTTATTAAAGCCGAGAGCCGCCGCAACCAGATCTCCCAGTTCTCCAGCTCTGGTTGAATCCAGCCCCGATCGAAGCTTGAATTCAGTTATTTTCTGGAGAGAATTTGATGATAAGGATGGTTGCGTCATCATGGTCTCTTGAATAACTCTTGAGAATATTTTCGGCAATCTTCTGAGGATGTTTTCCCCATTCTTCATAACCATTCTGCCATCCGCTGTTTATGCCATCGGAATAAAGGACCAGAAAGTTATCAGCATCATATATATATTCATAAACCTTGGGCATGCGGATCTTCAATCCTACTATTCCTCCTAATGAGATCAATGCATGTTTTTTTTGGGGAGTAACGATTCTTGCTTCGATATTTCCCATTCCAACAAATGAAACTTTACTTAAATCACTCTGGATCAAGGCAGCACCAACCGTGGCTCCCCTGGTGCCGAGAAGAGTTTTATGGGTATAATTAATTATTTCCGGTAAAGGTAAATCAGATTTTGCTTCCAAGCTTTTCACAGCAAGGCGGGAAGCTATATGAGCATCGATGCCATGGCCAAGACCGTCGACCACGGCTGCCAGGGTTACTTGACTGGACAGGTGTCGGATAAAAAAACTGTCACCATTTATTTTTTCCCCAGGCTTAGGCCGGGAGGCTGCTCCTATTGTTATGTTTTTATTTCTTCTGATCCAACTTTGCTTTGGCAGCCATTTCCGGGAACAGATCACCATGCCGTCCATAGATTTTAGACCATTTATATCCAGAAATTCTTCCGGGATTGATTTTATGCTGGTTTCAATCTCATCGGAAAACCTCTTGATCGTTCCCAGCCCTAGACCCAAAGAATTCTTGCTGGAATGGCCATCCCTGAAAGCCTGATCGAGATCATCAAGACCAGAGCCATTATCTATGGCCCATAATTCAATGCCCTGATTATTCTTATCATCCTCAACACGACAGGTAATCAATCTGCTCTCAGTACCGCCGTGATCGAGCATATTATTCATCATTTCAGTAACAATGATGGCAATTTCCTCTGAATCCCCAGGGAGAAAACCTAATTCTTTCGCAAAGGCTACGGCTTTCCTCCTTTGATCGCCGATATCCGAGATATCAGATACCGAAAAATAAAGGATCTTATCCCGGATCAGGCCCATTTTACAATCCTAATAGTCGTGCCCACATTGACTCTGGATTCAATAAAAAAATCATCCACCAACCGTCTGGCCCCAGGAAGTCCGTAACCCATACCTGATCCCGATGTATACCCGTCACTCATAGCCCGTTCGATATCCTCGATACCTGGTCCGTGATCTATACAGGTTACTACCAGAGCGGGTCGGGATTGATAGTCCCCTTTTTCTATTATAACTTCGCCTCCCCCTGCGTATTGGAACATATTTCTAAACAGTTCGCTTACCGCAGTAGTGATCCTGGTTTGGTCAACCACTCCCATCTTCATCTCTTTGGCATAAAATCTCACTGCCTGCCTGGCTCTGACAATATCAAATTCCGACTCAATTTTCAAAACGTCTAATTGGACTTTCTCTTGAATTAGGTTAATTTGTGGCATAAATCACTTTTTATTTTTCATCTTTTTTCTTAGCATTCTACTGGCCTGCTCGATATTGAGAGCCGTAAGTACTCCCGGCATTTCCAGACCCAGTTCCACCAGGGTGATCGCTACGGCCGGCTGCATTCCAACGATCACAACAGCTGCATCCATGATGGAGGCCATTGTCGCCATTCCATAAAGCATGCGGCCGATATAGGAATCCACCGTATCCAACACCGAAATGTCGATCAGCACTCCTTTGGCATTGGTTCTGGTAATTTCTTCGAGGATCTGGGTTTGAAGCTCCAGGGCTAACCGGTCATGCATATCAACCTGGATGGAAACGATCAGAAACTCCCCGTATTTGATAATGGGAATCCGCCGGGTAACTTTCAGTTCATCAGGATCATATTTCATCAGTACTTTCGTTATCAGGGTTGACAGATTTCACCTGTAGATTACTTCTTTGGAAAGCATACCGCATGCCTTCCTGAAGGTTGGCTTTGGTCTTAATAGCAGATAGATCGATCCCCAACTGAACGATAGTCTGGGCAATAGCAGGGCTGATGCCGGATATTATACATTCACCACCCAGCAGCCTTACAGCCTCAACTGTTTTTATCAGGTGATTGGCCACTTGAGTATCGATCCTGAGAACACCGGTAATGTCCAGGATAGCCATAGTACACCCAGAATTAACAATGCTCTGCAGGAGATTTTCCATCATGATCTGGGCTCTGCGACTGTCTACCGTACCGATCACAGGAAGAACCAGGACATCATCCCAGATCTTGATAACCGGACTGGAAAGCTCCATCAGATCTTCCTGCTGCTGCAGTATGGTCTGTTTCTGCTTTTCAATGGTGGACAATTTTTCTCTAAGCTCTTTTTCCCTATCTTCTCTCTGTTTGAGTTCTTCCGATAAGTCCTCGATCAACAAGTTAATTCCTGCTTCCACAGTGGTAAACTCATCCTCAATGGGTGTTTCGAGCCTTATGGAAAAATCACCTGTTGCTACAGTGATCATTGCCTCTTCGATCTTTTCGATCCGTTCCATAAAATTTTTTATTTTCAGCTCATTTGCCATTTTATTTCCTATGATCTTTCAACCAGTCAATCGCTTCTTCTTCAGTTTTAAAAAATTCAATATTCATCTTCCGTTTCCCCATGGTTCCCAATTTGATTATGACTTTCACCACCAACCGGGTGGCTGAGGTGGTGCCGAACAAGGCTACATCATCAAATCCTGCATCAGCTACCGCATCATAGAGCTGTTTCCTCCGTTCGTTATGTCCGCCCGTCGGGTCGGACTTCCTTAGATCGATCAAAAGTTGTTTGTATGGTTTCCCCTCTAAAGTTTTCACAAATTCTTGATGCATTTCCTGGGGATCATTTTCTTCGATCACCCCAATAACATCGATCCTGACCAATTCATTTTTTTCATCGTATGAGACTTTATGATCCATGATATCACCTCTTAAATTTTTGACCGGATATGATAACATAAACCTGGTGAGTGTTCAATAGTTATACACTCTTTTTTAATATTTCTATCTTTTTTATCAATTTAATAAAATTGCCTTTTATGATCCGGAATAAAAGTCTCCTCCCCCTTTTTTACTAGTTTTTCTTTCCGGCGGTTTTAAAACCGTCTTTTTCATCTATGAAGCTTATGAATCCTTAGCCATTTCTTTGATCATATCCAACACATCGTTGGATGAAGGTAATTCCTCACTGATCTCAATTTCTTCATACAGCAAGTTTAAAACCGATTTTACCAGCTTGTCATTATCGAAAGGCTTTTCAAAATAATCAGCAGCCCCAAATGTGCGTATCGCTTCGTTCTTATACTGGGCGCCCTTGTATAAGGCGGTTACAATTATAATCGGAATACTTCCCCGAGTTTCACTGTTGATCTTTTGAGTTAGGTCAAAACCGTGGAGTTTAGGAAGCATAGCTTCCAGGAGAATTATATCAGGCTTTTCTGATTTGAATTTCTCGTAAGCCATTTGTCCGTCGATGGCCTTTACAATTTGGAGTTTATAAGGAATGAACAAAGCCGCCATCGAATCAAGGCTCTTTCGGTCATAATCAACGATCAATATCTTTTTATCCTGCATTTTCCTGTCTGAAATGCATTGTAGAGAATAAATCTCTATCTGTCAATCAAATACAAAAGGCAGAAGTTCCCCTGTTTTTTGGGATCACGAGCAGAAGGACAGGAAAGGACATGTATAAAAGAGGAGATAACCAGTATTGCTCATTTTATATTGAGTGTGTTATATTGTCCGGGATGATAAAAACCAGCCCTGAACTATCCATAATTATCCCCGCTTATAATGAAGAAGAAAATATTGGTGAACTCTATAAAGAAATGGTCAGTGCGTGTAAAAATTTGAATAAATCCTATGAGATCATCTTTATCGATGACGGAAGCAGAGACAGAACTTTCCAGATAATGAAGGAACTGCACCACAGCGATCCCATGGTTAAAGTAATCAGATTAAGGAAGAATTTTGGGCAGACCGCAGCTCTTTCTGCAGGTTTCGATCGTGCCAAGGGAGATATTATCATCACCATGGATGCGGATCTCCAGAATGACCCTGCAGATTTCCATCTTCTCCTGGAGAAAATCAATGAGGGATTTGACCTTGTCAATGGATGGAGAGTTAAGAGAAAGGATAAATTTCTGAGCCGGAGGCTTCCCTCAAAAATTGCAAACAAATTGATATCATTGATCACCGGAGTAAAACTGCATGATTATGGATGCACTCTGAAAGCATTCCGAAAGGATGTGATAAAAAATTTAAAGTTATACGGAGAACTCCACCGTTTCATTCCCGCTATTGCCAGCACCATAGGTGTGAATATTGCTGAAGTCCAGGTCAACCACCGACCCAGGATCCGCGGTAAATCCAATTACACCATCTTTCGATTCATTAAAGTTATTTTAGACCTGCTTACAGTTAAATTTTTACTGAGCTACTCCACTCGCCCTTTACAGATATTCGGTTTTTTCGGGTTGATAAGTGGAGGCGCTGGAGGGATTCTGCTCATATATTTTGCGTATATTAGATTGATCGTTTTGGAATCCATCGCCAACCGTCCGCTTCTGTTTGTTTCCATCCTGCTTGTGATCGTAGGCATACAATTCATAACCCTGGGGCTTCTGGCTGAGATCATGGTTCGGGCTTACCACGAATCTGTTGATAAAAAGATTTACTTTGTCCGAGAGATCATCGATTCTGAAGAACCGACATCTAACGAATAGATCCAAACACAATGAAAATACTCATGCTTGCTCCGGAACCGTTCTTCCAACCGCGCGGAACCCCAATCAGCATTTTCTTCCGTTTAAAGACACTCTCTGAACTCGGCCATAAAGTCGATCTGGTTACTTATCATCTGGGGGAAAACAAGGAGTTTCCCGGTCTTAATATTTTACGTACCCCCAATCTCTTCAACATAAAAAGGGTTAAAATCGGGCCATCCTTTATAAAGATCCCTTTGGACCTTCTTCTTTCTATCAGGGCTTTTTGGCAAGCGGCAACCAGACACTATGACTTGATATTTTCCCATGAAGAGGCTGCTTCTTTCGGGATAATACTTGGCAGGATTTTTAGGATCCCCCACCTTTACGATATGCATTCCAGCCTCCCCCAACAGCTTTTAAACTTTGATTTCACCCATTCAAAAGCAGTAGTCCGGTTATTTAAAATGATGGAAAGATCGGTTCTGAAAAATTCTCGTTCTATTCTGGTTATATGCCCTGATCTCCAGAGGATCGTCGCTGCAGAGGGATTCGGCCGAAAAAGTTTTCTTTTAGAGAATTTTTTAGATTTCACTTCCTCAAAAATCTCCGAAAAGACAACAAAGCCAAACCGCAAGGACCTGGCTCAAAACGGAGAAAAGATCGTTGTTTATACCGGCAACTTCCAAACCTATCAGGGTGTCTCTCTATTACTAGAGGCTGCATCGGTTATGAAGAACGACCCGGTCAAGTTCATTTTAGTGGGAGAGACTCCGCAGGGTATCCGCCGAATGAAACAAAAAGCAGAGACACTGGATATAATGGACAAACTTCATTTTATAGGACAGATCTCCCCTCATAAAGTGCCCGCCTATATTTCATTGGCGGATGCCTTGGTATCCCCCAGAATAGCAGGCACAAATACTCCTTTAAAGATTTATTCTTTCTTAAAATCGGGAAAACCGGTTGTAGCCACAAGGCTCTGGACTCACACTCAGGTGTTGAATGACGATATTTCCATACTCGTGAAGCCGGATGCAAAAAATTTGGCGGATGGAATCCGCAGGGCCTTATTCTCTCAGGAAGGGAAAGACAAAGGAAAAGCAGCAAGAGAGTTGGCTGCAAGAGATTATTCCTATGAAAAATACCGGGAAAAATTAGCGGCAGCCGTCAATCATGCCGTTAAAAGTCATCAAAGGGTAAATAATTGAAAGTTGTTGTCACCGGAGCTAGTGGTTTCATCGGCAGCCGGCTGGTGGAAAATCTGGTGTCTAGTGGATGTGATGTCAGGGTTTTGATTCATAACCGGAACATTCACGAGAATCTTCGGGTGGAAACCGTAAATGGGGATATTCGGGATCCGTCTTCTCTTAAGGCAGCATTCAGGGAACGAGATATCCTCTTTCATCTGGCGGCGGCTTTAGGGGGATCACTCTTGGGCAAAAAAGAATTTGCGGACATCAACCGAGAAGGAACGGCGAATGTCTTGGCCGAAGCCCGTTTCTCCGGAATAAAAAAAGTCATTCATTTCAGTTCTGCCGGGGTGCTGGGTGCGGTAGAGAGGGGATTGGCGGCAAAAGAAGATCATCCCCCCAACCCTATAAATATCTATGATCATACCAAACTGGAAGGAGAAAGGATCGCCCGGAAATTCGCATCTGAGGGAATGAATATCTCCATCATCCGCCCAGGCTGGGTCTATGGCCCGGGTGACACAAGAACTTTCAAACTGATTAGATCCATAGCTAAAAAGCAATTCATATTGATAACCAAAGGAGATATCTGGCAAACTCCAGTATTCATAGACGACCTGATCGAGGGAACCCTGCTCTGCGCGGAAAAAGGCAAATCAGGTGAGATCTACAATCTGGCCGGCCAGGAAGTTCTAACAGTAAGGGAGATCGTAGATCATATCGGGGAAGCAGCCGGAGTGAAGCTTCCTTCGATTCCTTTGCCTCTTTTCTCAGTCAAAGCAGCAGCCTTTCTATTGGAAAAAGCATTTTTTATATTCAAAAAAGAAGCTCCTTTGACAAGAGGAAAATTAGCCTTCTTCATTTATCCCAAACCTCTCTCCATAGATAAATCCAGAAACGATCTTGGTTTTGATCCCAAAACTGATTTCGCAGCCGGCATCAGGAAAACCGTCCTATGGTTTCAAGAACAAGGCTGGATATAATCCGGACCAAACACAGAAAGATTCCGATCCAAGTAATAATGTTCAGTAGAAATTCCTGTAAAATATCCCTATAATGGTTGTTTAAAAAAAGGATTGTTTTCATGAACAGAGACAAAGTGGGCAAATTCTATGATGTGGTTTGGACAGAATACCTGCCTGAATATGCAGAGTCTGAAAAACATTGGAAAATTTTCTATTCAGAGGACGAGGTTAAAGATAGAACTGTTCTGGATGCCGGATGCGGAACCGGAATATTCAGTATTATCTTTGCCAACGCCGGCGCAGCCAAGGTCACGGGAATAGATATCAGCCAAGGAAGTTTGAACACCGCACAGGGATTAAAAGAAAAATTCAGACTGGATAATGCGGAATTCCTTCAACAAGACATGCTCAATCTGCCTTTCCCGGATGAAGCGTTCGACATTGTCTGGGCTTGGGGGACAGTACACCACACCATTGATCCTTTTGGAGCGGTTTCAGAGCTTCTACGTGTTCTTAAGAAAGGAGGATCTATCCTTCTGGCGGTTTATACCCGGACAAAATTGACGTTTCTCCATGAGATCATAAGGAAAATCCTGATCAGAACGCCAAAAAAATCCTGGACTTTAATTTCAAAAATAATGGCTTTCTTTCTGTCTCCTGTGGTTTTTTTCTTTAAAAAACGGGAAAAATCCCGTAAAGGAGAAAAATTAGAAGAGCTCATCCTCGATTGGTATTTTGTTCCAATCAGGCATTATTATTATCCTGATGAGATCAAGCAGCTGCTTGAGGATAAGGGATTAGCCATTGAAAATTTTCTTCCGGCATCCGGACGCTTTGACAGCACTTCAAACTTTATCTTTAAAGCCCGCAAGCCGGACTAATAAGGTTCTTTTTATAGCCTTCTGTACAAAATTAAAACTTACCTACTTACCGGAGGAGAATATCTTAAACCTGCAAATCTTCATTTTTTGAAGTGCATATTTTCCCAAAACAGCAAGAGTCTGTAACCCATATTTGAAACTCCGGCTAAAATTTATCGAAGAGGATTTATCAAAATAGCGGCAGGGCATGGGAATATCCCCTATCCTGAATTTAAAATAGGCTGCCTGGACAAGTAACTGACTGTCGAAAACAAAATCATCGGAATTATTATGATATGGAATTTTTTCCAATACTTCACGAGTATAAGCACGAAACCCGGAATGAAAATCTCCTAAATTCTGACCGAGAACAACATTTTCAACTATAGTCAGGATACGATTGCTGATGTATTTATACAGGGGCATTCCTCCATCAAGAGCCTGCCGTCGGGAACGAATTCGAGATCCTAAAATGACATCACAGACACCCATTTCTAAAATTCCAAGGGCATAAGGAATGAGCTTGCTGTCATATTGATAATCAGGATGAATCATGACCACCGCATCCGCCCCTCTCTCTAAAGCAGCATCATAACATGTTTTTTGGTTGGCTCCATATCCCTTATTGATGCTGTGCTCAATAATGGTTAACCCTAATTTCTTGGCTATCTCTACTGTATTATCGGTACTTAGATCATCAGTTAGAATAACCTCATCAATACATCCCTCGGGAATATCCGAATATGTTTTCTCTAGAGTCGTCCCGGCATTGTAGGCAGGCATGACTGCCAGGACTTTTCTGAACTGCCGCTTTTTAATTCGCTTCATGGCTTAGATCTGAATTTACTCAAGATTATACCTGTAAAAAACCGCAATTTCTATACTTTTTCTGAAGTCTACAACACGATATAATAAATATTTGATATTCCTTGATGTTGACATAAGAACCGTTAGGTGTATAAATTAGTGACAATGGTTTTTAGGACGCCTCTTTCAGAGAATAAAATCTCGAACATTCCGGTCATGCTCTTTTTCCTGTTGGTGATCGGTGCCATCATCCGATTGATTAATTTGGAAAGCATGTTCCTTTACTGGGACGAGCCTATCCATACTGTCCGGATCGATTATCAACCTTTAGACTATGTTCTAGCCCACAATAACGGAAGTGCTTTTTTCGCCCTCTTAGTTCATTTTCTTATTTCACTGGGAAAAATCGTTATCATGTCCCGCATACCTTCGGTCTTATTCGGGACTTTGACCATTTTCATGCTATATTTTGTAGGAAATCACCTTTTTTCCCGAAGGGAAGGACTAGCTGCAGCGGCCCTCGCCACTTTTTCACCTTTCCTGATCCGTTATTCCCAGTATGCCCGCGGTTATGCCACCTTTGCATTTTTCGCACTTCTTTCTCTTTACTTTTTTTTAAAAGCAATTAAAACAAACCGAATTCGCTTTTGGTCAGGATACACTCTTTTTACCACCCTGACTGTGTATACTCATCTGGCAGGGCTCTTCACTCTTCCTTGTCTGGCAGTAACTACCGGGATAAACTGGCTCCGATCGCGTTTTTCTGCACCAAGTAAAGTAAAGTTAAAACAGGACAATCTTAAACTTCTCCGGTTTATCATATTTACATTTATCTTTCTTGTTCTTATTTTCCTTCTCTATTTACCGGACGAAAGCATACAGGGATTTCTTCATGATTCCTCAAAACGCGTTTCCGGACAGAATAACTTTGGCTACCTCGTTAATTATCTAAGTCAAAAGATATTTACAACCCAGATAGAAGCAGCCCCACAACTGCAGTATTTATTACTTGGATTTCTCCTCCTAGGCGCGGCAGCCGGATTAAAAACCCACAGCTCAAAAACCCTCTTTCTTATCCTGTACATTTTATTTCCTTTTTTTCTTTTTATTGCCATAAATCCAAGGAGTGTGAACATTCAGTCTGCCGAAAGATACATGATCTTTATGCTACCGGTTATGTTTATCCTAATAGCCAAAGGAATGACTACAATCGCTCAAGTAATCAGATCTTTGTTCCACTATCTCCGGTTGACGGCACCCGATGATACGCGTATTTTGAATATTACCTTTACAATTCTGGCAGCTGCAGCTCTTATTTCCTTCAATTACAGCCATTATTATCTCTATTTTTGGAAATTTGGTTCCTACCAAATAAAAAAAGAAGTTAACGATTATCTCCAAAATAATGTTAAAAGAGATGGCCTGATCTATTTTGACAGTTTCCCGGTGTCCGGACTTACCTTGATCGTCTCCCCGCTGATCAAAATAGATAATTCCGTTCACGACGAAAATCCTGTTCGAACCGACATCGCCTTAGAAAGAGATGAGACTGATTTTATGATATTCCGGAGTATCTTAGGCCTGAAAGCACACATTAATAGCCCTATTCCTCTCTGGGCAGTCTCCAATATGGAAGAAAAAGCAAGAAAAAAACTCGTAAACCTGGCGCGTATCCAACCGGGAATCAAAGCAGTCAACCTTGATAAAAATGCTGTAATTCATTTATATTCTCCAGAGGAACCGATCGAAAGCAAATTTAACCAACTAATAAATATTTTCTTACAAGTAGAAACGGACAACCTAAAGAGGCGTCAATTACTGCTCCTCTCTGCCAAGGTTAATCTCTATAATGAACGGATCGAAAAGACTATAGAGGCGTTGAATGCCGCTGAGTCTATTATTTTGAGCCCAAAAATTCCTTATTTTGAAGAAGTTCCTTTTTTACAAAAGGGGTTCGAATTCCTGCTGGGATTGAACAACCAAAAAATAATCCAAATACAAGAAAAGACCTTTTTTCATCAGGAAATGGCTAAGGAATTTTTTCTTTTAGGAGACAAATACCTGACCGAAAAAAAATATGAATCTGCGGCACAAATGTATATCTTGTCTTATAACCAGGATGAGACCGGTGCTAAAGATATTTCCAACCGGTTGGTCCGGATAGCCAACTTGTTTTTGATCAACGGTTTTCCTGATAAAGCCTATCCCTGCTTCCAGAAAGCAGAAGAACTGAATCCCGAGAGGTTCGAAATCTCTTTTCTTTTAGCAGAAGCTTACAAAGCTGCCGGATTTCCCAATCTGGCAGAGCAGGTCTACAATAGGATCTTCACAAAAAAAGGTCCAAAATATCGAGATATGCTTCAGCGTCTGGTTAAAGAGGATTCCACCGCATTTATCTGGAAAAAAGATTCAGACTGGCGACTGGTCATGATCTCTGGAACAAATGCAATTTTTTCAGGTCAGATTAAATGCAGTGAAAACATAGAAAACCTCCAACCTATCCTGTTTAAAACAGAGGATTCTATCGCTTTCTCTGATAATCAAGTCAGATTCTCGTTTAAAATGGATAAAAGGCGGGTAAAAATCCTGAGCCTGACGACACCTTCTGCCGTTAAAATAGAATTGGAGTTAAAGATCAACGGCAGGAATATCGGGGATATAACCCTTGTAGAATGAAATAAATTCGCATATAGCTGGAGAAATAAATGAAAATAAACAGAAAAACTATTATAATCATGGTTTTGGCCTTATCCGGGATACTTATTTTCTGCCAGGGAAACGATAAAGAACCCATAGAGATCTCCGAGAAAGATCCGAAACCACTTAATTCCTTCTCCGGGAAAATAGTCTTCCATTCTAATTTTGATGGCGATAATGAGATCTATTTGCTTACGTCGGAGAGGTTGACTAAAATAACTGACAATGAATGGAATGATGAATTTCCTGTATGGTCACCAGACGGCACTAAAATCGCCTATAGCGCCGACCCTAAAGGCAACTATGATATTTTTATAATGGACTCTGATGGATCTAATATTAAACCAGTCACCTCATCTTCAAAGGATGAAACCGAGCCTTCCTGGTATCCGGATGGAAAAAAAATAAATTTTACTGAAGAAGGAAAAAGGCTCTTGCGTTCACATCCGAAGATATTTGTGATAGATCTCGAGACTGGACAACAGAGAAGGCTGTTGCCCGATTATTCGAAAGCGCATGGAATTTCAAGTGTTTCGCCAACCGGGCAGCAAATAACTTTCACAGGGAAACCGGGTTTTGGTGGTTGGGATGTCGCTGTCTATAACCTTGAGACTGAAGAAATTACATTTCTCGATGAAGGAGGAAAGAGCTGCCGGGCCCGTTTTTCTCCTGATGGTAAAAAATTAGCCTATGTCAGTTCTGATGCCGACGGTAAAGGAGACATTTGGATCATGGATATAGATGGAAGCAATAAACAACGATTGACCTCAAGAGATGACACGTATGATTATTTCCCTACCTGGTCTCCTGATGGACGTTATATCGCCTTTAATTCCTCTGAACAGCACGATCATAATGGAGACTGGAAACTCTTTATGCTCGAATTGGAGACCAATGAGATTATTCCTTTATTTGATAGTCCCGGGAATGATGTGTTTCCAGACTGGTTTCAGTAAGTTTAGAGTGAGGCAAGAATGGAATTTATTGATTTAGGGGGACCTTTTCCCTCTCCTCCGCTCGAGAAGTTTCCCCATATTTTTACTCATGCCATCGATAATCACACAGATAAGGGTGGCGCGGCTGGAGATCCCCGCCGTCCCATTTCAACCCCCACCCTCCATCCCTCACTGTGTGAGGACGGGGAGGAAGCCGTGACAGGACCCTTCTCCTGTGTAATTTCGACGTCCCGATAAAAAAAATGGAGGAACACCGAATTCTATTCTGTTGACTTACCACTTTCAAGGGGCTATTATTAACCTCTATTTTAACGGCGAGAATCAATTCAATATGATAAAAATAAAACTCCACACGAAAATATTTCTGGGACTTGTTTTCGGCGTGATCGCCGGTCTGATCTTCCGGGAGAAAGTTTTAATCATTGAACCCATAGGCACCGTATTTCTGCGTTTAATAACCATGATCGTCGTTCCTTTAGTCTTTGTCTCCTTGATGCTGGGCACAGCCAGCCTGGGAGATGTCCGTAAACTGGGAAGAATAGGGGCAAAAACAGCGGTTTATTTTGTTATAACAACAATAATCGCCATCTCTGTCGGTTTGTTGTTAGCCAACACCATTAACCCCGGTAAAGGATTAAATGAAAACATCAAGGCCGAACTGTATAAAAACTACGAATCTAAAGCCGAAGCAGGAATAGAACGGCTGGAAGAAAAACCTTCCATTGGTGAAATATTGATCAATATCGTTCCCACGAATCCGGTTGCTGCCTTTATCGAAGGCAATATGCTGCAGATCATTTTTATGGCCCTGCTCTTCGGAGTGGTTTTGACGATGATCCCTGTAGAAAAATCAGAAGGATTGGTAAAATTTTTGGACGGATTAAACGATATATTCATACAAGTTGTCCATATCGTAATGAAACTGGCTCCTTATGGAGTCCTTGCCTTAAGCGCCGCTGTGATAGGGCAATATGGGTTTGATATTCTCATTACTCTTTTAAAATATTCTTTGGTGGTTATCGGAGGATTGCTCCTTTACACCCTCATCATCAACAGTTTGAGTATCCGTATACTCGGAAAGACCAGTCCCATCCTCTTTTTCAAGGCAGTAAAAGAAGCCATCATCATTGCCTTCAGCACATCTAGTTCCATGGCAACTTTACCTGTAGCCATGGAAAGTGTCGAATATATGGGGGTAAAGCGTGAGTATTCCAGTTTTGTCATCCCTTTAGGGTCAACGGTCAACATGGATGGGACCGCACTCTATCAGGGAGTATCGGCGGTTTTTATTGCACAGATCTATGGAATAGAGCTTGGTATTTCCGGACAGATAACCATAGTACTGATGGCTGTGCTTTCTTCCATTGGAGCCGCAGGTGTTCCTATGGCAGGGATCATCGCTCTGGCCCTGGTTTTAAAACAGCTCCAGATACCATTGGAAGGAATCGCATTGATACTCGGAGTGGAGCGGCTGCTCGATATGGTCAGAACCGCTACGAATGTGATCGGTAATATGGCTTGTTCTGTGGTTATCCAAGCCCTGGAAGAAAAACCGGACAAATGAAAAAAATAAAATACTGGATACGGCTCTTAAAACTTTTTTACCATTACCAAAAGAAATCAACACGCCTGCCTTATATGCCTATAAGAGCCTGGATCGAACTCACCAGTTTTTGCAACTACCGCTGTATCATGTGCCCTAATAAAGATTTAAAAAAAGAAGATAAAGGTTATATGGATTTTGATCTGTTCAAAAAAATACTGACAGAAATGCAGGACCAGGTTTTTGAAATAAATCTTGCCCATAGGGGAGAATCGCTGCTTCATCCCCATATAGTCGAAGCGATCGAACTGGCAAAATCAATGCATTTTTACACCCGCCTGCATACCAACGGCTCCCTCCTTACCGAAGATCTTTCCAGAAAGATAATATCGGCAGG
>CAZLBV010000184.1:0-4190 GCA_964557845.1 uncultured Eubacteriales bacterium
TGTCTGTTCCCGCTGTTCTGGATGACAGACCGGAACACCAAGATAATAAGAATGATATATTTTTAGCCAATGTGACCCGCAAGCCTTATCCGCAAAAACCTTATGGAGACCTGTTCCTGGATGCGCTGGTGAATGAAGCCCTTAAATTTTATGTGGCCTTTCCTAACGTTTATTTCATCACGGACCAAGGAGAATGCATTCTCATGACCCACGGCCAGTACTTTCAACTGTTTTGGTCGCTTCTGAGTGAATGGGCGCCTTTCATTTTTGAAGATGCGTTGGATGTAGAATCCTCTCCCCTTACCATCAAAAACCTGGCTCATCTGAACTTTCCTCTCTCTCAGTTGACCAGTTCCGGAGTAGGACAGGCCGGGCCTTTATCTGAAACTGTTTTGGATGTCCAGAATGAATTCAAGGTTCATAGGTCTGAAAATGTAATGAAATATATCAACAATCTGGAAAGATTATTAAGGCAGGATACATTTAAGTTCAAATGGTACAAACCCTTACACTGGCTGGTTATCTTGGGGCTTTATTGGGTCAAAAAAGGCCTTAAAAACTGGATAGAAAAGATGCCGCCTCTTCCCCCCAGAAAAGATGCGGATTGGGAGTACAGGCCCAAGACTCATCGGATAATGAATAATTATTACAGATCCAGCTGCGCTGAGATCGAGGCCCTCAACCGGGATTACTCTCTTGATATTCCGGTCCATCCAGAAAAGATAATCTTCGGTCATTCCCACCGGCCGATAGGGCTCAATGAACCGGAGCGGCTGATCCTAAAACCTCTGGATCAAAGCGAATTCAAGGTGTCGATGTTTAATACCGGAGGCTGGCTGATTGAGGAGAGGGAGGGGAAAAGGCGGTTTAACGGGATCGAGATAATCACCTATGAGACCGGAAAGGGGATGAGTTCTGTGAGGATCGATTAGTGAGGCGGCTGTTTATAATTAAAAGTGGATAAATTTTCAGATTTTTTATATTTTAATAAAGAATAAAGCCAATAAATTTAAACATGGGAGGATTCATGGACAATACAGAGGGAACTCAAACCCAGATAAGTCAATCAAAATATGAAACCACCATAATAGATGTAGCATCCCGCATATTTTCCGCTTATGTGATTTCCGGCTCTGTTAACTACCCCAATGAAGAAGCCATGATGGAACGAGCTATTGATTATTCTATAGGTATAATCAAGAAAGTGAAAGATAGACTAAGCAAAGAATAAAACCATATTGGGGTTGGGCCCAGCTAATTATTTTATTTTCATATAGTTATAGTACTTTTCCACAATATCCATTCTCTCATTGTTATCTGAAAAAGTTGGTTTTAAGCTTGCTGTTACCCTGATGGACTCCGCATAAATCTTTTATTTATCGGTAATACATCAATCAGGGTGGGGGTTCCTCAAATTAAGTGCTATATTAACAAACCCCCTTATTGGGCGGGCATACTCGTGTTCCAAATATCAATGTGGAGCTTCCATGATCCATCCATAGTTTTTTTCCAGATGACTATATATTTGCCGTTATCTTCCATAGCATCCTGCCCTTCAGGCTGAATAGTCAGATTATACTTGCCAATTTCACAGGCCAAGTCTCCCATACCAAGTACATCTACAGTCGTCAAAACAGCATCTTTTATCCCCATTTGAAGGGCAGCTGCCCAGAAGGCCTGAATGCCTTCACTCCCAGTGATCATGTCGCTGTTTGGAGGTAAGATTTTGGCATCTTCTGTGTAGAGAGCAGCTAATACAGACGCATCGCCCATTCGAACAGCATCACCAAATTTGAGATTGTTGGCTTCGATCGCCTGACGCACTTGAGCCAGATCCATGGTCGGCTCCGGTTCCGCTTGTTCGAATTGCTCCGCTTCTTGGGGCTGTTCTGCCTGTTCCTGATTCCCTTGACAGGAAATCATAAAGAACGCCATAAAAAAAACAATGAAATAAATAGATATTTTGGATTTCATAAATCCCTCCTAAAAAATATATACACTTACTATTTTTTTTCGTTAAGTTAAAAGATGATTTTTGAAAAACAAACGAAAAATAAAAGAAAATATTTCCATTTATATTTTCTACTCAATATCTTCCCTCTTATTTTTTATTGTAGTACATAAAAAATGAACTTTCAATATCTCCCTCTTATACTTTCCTTTTATATATCAAGAAAATTATCGATCGATTCAGGTCCTTTGCGGCTTCGCTGTTTTTTCCTCTGTGGGGGGTGAAGGTTTTCGCTCCCTGTGATCATTCTTGTTCAAACGGTTGTACCCTCGCCAAAACCTGAAATAATTCAGCTTCGTGCTTGTTCATGGTGAACCCTTTAAATCGATCTATTGTCAGGATCTTGAAATTACTCAGAAGTTCCTGAATCCAGTTTAAATCATGATGCCGGAAAATAGCGCCTTCAGGGATTCGGAACACTCCGAATTTCCCATACTCATGCTGGAATTTACGATATCTCCTCTGATTCCTTTCATCATTCTGGATAGGATAATCACTGATATAAAGGATTCCGCCCGGCTTTAGTATTCGATGAATGTCTCCTATGAGTTGAAGCTGTCCCTTATCTGTTGGGATGCAGGTGAGGATCCCAAATAAAATACAAGCGTCGAAGGTTCCTGCCTCGAAGGCGAGAGGACCAGGAGCTACATGACGAAGCTCCAGGTCGGGGAAAAGCGAGTTTCCGCGTCTGATCATCTCAGGGGAAACATCCACTCCTGTGACATGTAGGAACCCTTGGGCGGTAAAGTCCGCACATGTGCGGCCGTATCCACAGCCGTAATCGAGTATTTTCGCATATTCTGGAAGCAGTTCATGCAGCCGGTCAAACTTAACCGGATGGGTAAAGGACTTTTCATAAGCGACCTTATTCCAGTATTTAATCTGGAGGTCGAGTTCGTTTTCTTTATTCATACAAACATCCAATCACTTATTCTGCGACCTCTTCGTCTATTGTATCAAAAATTTGACTTTTGCGCCCTGGCTGAATTATCTGCCTTGGCTTAGCCAACTTATTAATTTTAAACAAATTAAGAAATTATTCTCCCTGGAGCATTTTGCTTAAAATGGAATTTTCGTGCCCCAAAAATCGATTTTAAGATTTCCTTCACCCTGAAGCTCTTTATCTAATTTATTTATTTTTTTGAAGATAGGCCAGCCAAGCTAGAATCATGCAGAAATCATATTGCCGTCTTCCACTAAGAAAACATTTGACACTCTTACAGAAGGAAAGGTAAAAGTGAAATTGGTAAAATCCAATACCGATTAGGAAATAGAATTAAAAATGGCTCTTTAGGATTAACCTGGATTGTTCACGAGTCAAGACTGCTGATATAAAAGGAGCATCCGATGACGATAAACAGACGAGACTTTATTCTTCTTACTGGACTTACCGGCCTGCCCGCTTTAACTTCACCCTGGCATAAACAGCCTATAAGATATGGACAACCACAACCCGACGAAAAGAAAATCATACCAATCCCGGAATCCTGGATAGAGCTGAACCCGGAGCACATCCACTGGAACCTCAAGCAAATAAGACAAAAAGTAAAAGTCCCGATCATGGCGGTCATAAAAGCGAATGCTTACGGTCACGGCTTGGTGGAATTCGGGAAGATCCTAGATCAAAGCGGCATCGATGCCCTCATGGTATGCGAGCTGCAGGAAGCGGTTACACTTCGCGAAAGCGGCATATCCTGTCCCATCTACAATTTTGGTCCGGTCATTCCACTAAATACCGATATCCTGATCCAGCACAACATAAGCCAGTTTCTGCATCCCGGAGATATACAGGATCTGAGCCGGCGAGCTGAAAAGCATCAAGCTAAAATAAACTGTCATATTCACATCGACACAGGCATGCATCGCATGGGCTTCCCCTACGAAAAAGCACTCTCTACTATTAACCTGGCCTCATCTTTAAAAGGTCTCTCTATTTCCGGAGTTTCCACCACCCTGACCGAAGATAAGGATTTCGATAAAGTCCAGCTCCAAAGGCTTCAGTCAATTTACGATAAAGCCAAATCCCTGGGCATCGATCTCGGCATGCGGCATGCCGCCAGCAGTGCCGGAATATTCGAGTCAGATTCATATTACCTGGATATGATACGGCCGGGGATTGTGCTTTACGGGTATTACCCTAATGAACGCACCCGGAATGAAGATGCCCTTTCTCTCCGGC
>CAZLBV010000185.1:0-10254 GCA_964557845.1 uncultured Eubacteriales bacterium
CCCATCACAGATTTCATCTCGATCCAGTGACCCAAAAGCATGATGTCGATCAGTGTGGCCAGCTCCCAAAAAAATATTTTTCCGCTCAAACCAAAAATGACCACGCTGCTGTATGCATAAGAAGTGGTGATGGCGACAGCGATCAGCGTCATCATGCCAGGGGATTTCTTCTTTATTTCAGAGAAGATCCCTTTGAGAAACGGCCACCCTCCGTATATGAATACAAAAGAAGAAAGAATCCATAAGACATATATATCTCCGGGAAAGCTGAGAGCCTGCTTGAAACCCAGAAAACCTTGGATCATGGGCGATAGGATCAAAATAGGAATGGTTACGCCTAATGATATCCAGAACCGTTGTCTGTACTCAGCCACCATGTGAGCGTGATGATCTTTGCCTTTATGGTCTTGGTGAGACTTGTCTGATCCGTGATTATTGCCTTCCATGCTTTTGTGATCAGTATGCATTTTATGACCTCCGGATTCTTCTATTTATCCTTTTCAATTCAATCAAATATGCCGGAAATCCGATCGTACCGATGCCGTATTTTCCGAGATTCCTCATTACTGTGCATAATTCAGAAATGAAAGTCTAAATTAGATCTTTTTTTATGTTTTCAAATTCTTCTTTCGATATCTCTCCTCGTGCATACCTTTTCTTCAATATATCCATAGGTGTATCATTTGATTGATTATTTGAGCCGGAGCTGCTTCGATTCGCTAATTTTACTATGAGATAAACAACAATTCCGATAATAATAATCCAGAAAATCCAGCCATACCACATCATTACTCCAAATCCCATATCATGCCACATAATTCCCTCCTTTTACCTCATCTTGGTATAATAGTGTCTGCAATCCCCCGGAAAAGACAGATACCCTAATAAACTTGATTCACAGCTTGATCATATTCCAAGGGGTTTTCTTATAGAGTTTACTCACGGCTTCACGCCGCAGCTTACCAATGGAGCATTCCACAGTACGGGCATTTCCATGGGCCCATTCCGCCCATCATACCGCAGCCCATCATGCTTCCCATCATACCACTCATCATGCCCATACCAGCGCCGCCCATCATGCCGGGGCCCTGTCCCATCATTCCCATCATGCCGGGGCCCATTCCCATTCCGAATCCCATATTCCAGTTAAACATCTCCTTCTGTTCATCGGTCAGAACTCCCAAGATGTTGCTTCTGTGTTCCACGGATTTCTTCAGGAGATCTGCGTAGATTGCGGACATCTCTTCGATTTTAGACTCGATCGTTTTCTGGTCAGCCATATCAGCCATTAAATTGGTCAGCTCGAGGTTTTTTTCCTGAAGTTTCATCCGGATGGGGATGAGTTCTTTCTGATAATTCAGATTCATTTGCTTGATTTTGGTCATCTGTTCTGATGTCAACTGATCAGGATTATTAGCCATCATACCTCTCCCCATCTGAGAAAACAAAGCTGGGGTCAGGGCCAGTACAAGGATGATTGTTAAAACCGCTGTTTTTTTCATTATATCTCTCCTAAAAAAAGATCAACCAATATTCAAAGCAAAAAATATGCCATCACATGAGATTGCGGTTCTCCATCTGATTTTATAGAAGCAGGCCCAGATCTTTTCTATTTAGAGGTTAATTATATTCCTGCTTCACAGGAATATTCTTATAGATAAGGAACATATTTAGGATGGTTGAGCGCGTATTTAGTGCAGGGTTCCGGACAAGACACTTATCCATTCAGAAAAAAAGTGCCTTATGAATCTTTCAACCTTCTACGGGAACCAAAAAATTTAATGCAAATGTAAAGAGATGATAGAAAATATATTTAAAATTGAATAGAATAGAACACCTGAATGGTTTAGATCTAAATATGGAGGGATAAAATGCTAAAGGAATTATATTTTACTTCGGATAACATAGATGTTGTTTCCAAAAGGATATACATGAATGCTCTTCGCTACAGTGAAGACCGCCCCTTGGTTTTTAAAAAAGACAAGGCAGGATTACTAATAGTTGATATGCAGGATTATTTTTTATCTCCCGATTCCCATGCCTTTATACCTTCTTCGCCCACTGTGATGGACCGCATCATTGAATTCAAGGAAATATGTCAGAACCATGGCATTCCGGTCTTTTTTACCCGGCATATCAATACCCAAAATAATGCCAAAATGTTAGGGAAGTGGTGGAAAGATCTTATTACTACCACTCAACCCTTCAGTGAAATATGTTCTGAATTGGATACCTCAGGATGTGAGGTTATTACCAAAACTCAGTATAATGCCTTTTTCAAAACGAGTTTGGAATCATCCCTCAAAAAATTGAAAATTGAGACCTTGATAGTGACCGGAGTCATGACCAATCTCTGCTGTGAAACCACGGTCAGATCGGCTTTCGTCAGAGGGTTTCAACCGCTGCTTCCCATTGATCTGACGGCTGCTTACACCGAGTTTCTCCATATGAGTTCAGTGGTTAACTTAAGCTATGGATTTACTGTTCCAACCTTATCCGGACAAATAATCGAAAAAATAGTGAAAGAATGAGCACAGAAACAACGGTTGCGGTCATAGGGGCGGGTCCTGCAGGACTATCAGCCGCTTTTCAATTAAAACGCTTCAGGATTCCCTTTATCCTTTTTGAAAAAGAAAACATGGGCGGATTGTTAAGGAATGCCGGTAATTTGGAAAATTATCCAGGATTCCCTCTTGGCATACCTGGTTGGGAATTGGCGAGGCTTATGAGTTCTCAGGCGGAGAAATTTGGACTGAAGATCATCTATAAAAAGGTCGAAACCATATCATTTCAGGAAGACAAATTTTTGATAAATACTTCAGACAGGTTTTTTCTAAGCAGTTTTTTAGTAGTTGCCTCAGGAACTAAAGCCAAAAACTTGGACCATTCCTTTTACCAGGATGAAGTCCAAGAAAAGATCTATACAGAAATCCATATTATTCGTACCTTAAAAGATAAAATTATCGGGATCATAGGCGGTGGTGATGCGGCTTTTGATTACGCCTTGACCCTATCCGCTAGAAATAAAGTTGTTATCTTCAACCGCTCAAAACATGTGAAGTGTATTCCGGTTCTATTTGAGAGAGTAAAGGAAGCAAAAAATATCAAATATAAGCCAGCAAGAACATTAAAGGCTATTTACTCCGATAACAATAAGAGACTGCGGGCCATATTTGTTCATGATGGCAATGAGGAGGAATACTGCCTGGATATTCTAGTAACGGCAATTGGAAGGGAACCTGCTGTTGATTTTTTATCGGAACAAATAAGGTCAGAGAAAAGTAGGCTTGAGTCCGAAGGAAAGCTTTATTTTATAGGAGATGTGAAAAACGGACCGTTCAGACAGCTTGCCATCGCTTCCGGTAATGGTGTGGAATGTGCAATGAAGATAAATAATTTAATAAAAACATAATTCTTGATAAGGTGATCATAAAGCCGATGAGGATCATTTATAAAACCAGATACAGTGAGATCGCGAATGTTTATATTGCTGAGACAGCGGACGGCCGCAGGGTAGAATTCGTTGAATCGATCCAACCACCATATAATAGAAAAGAAAAATGGGTGTTGATCATCTCTACTTTATTTGGCTGTCCGGTTGGATGCCCGTTCTGTGATGCGGGAGGAGATTACCGAGGAAAATTGAGCGTTGATGAATTATTGTTTCAGATCGATTTTTTAGTTCGCCAGCGCCATCGAGATAAAAACATTGATTGTGATAAATTTAAGATCCAGTTTGCCCGGATGGGGGAACCGGCTTTTAATGAAAACATAATCGATCTTCTCAACCTTTTTAAGCAAAGGTATAGATTTAGAAGATTTATTCCTTCTATTTCTACAGTGGCGCCGGCAGGATGTGAAGATTTTTTTAAACAACTTTTAGACCTGAGGCATGAAGAATACCGCCAGGATTTTCAGCTGCAGTTTTCTTTGCATTCTACTGATGAAGCCTCACGAGATTATCTTGTTCCCGTTAAAAAATGGGATCTCAAGAGGATCGCAGCCTACGGTGAGATGTTTTTCCGGCCTAATTTCCAGAAGATTGCCTTAAATTTTGCATTATGTGAACAGAGCATAATTGATCCACTAAGATTAAAAAAATACTTCGATCCATCAATCTTCATAATCAAGGTCACTCCAGTGAATCCGACCTTCAGAGCTCAGCAGAACAATATCAAGTCGATTCTCTGTCCGGGGAATGAGGGTCATGAGATCGTTGATAGACTGAGGAATGCGGGATATGAGGTAATAGTAAGCATAGGAGAACGGGAAGAAAACCGGATCGGGAGCAACTGCGGTCAGTATATATCCGCCGTATCCCAAAATCCATTTAATTTGAAAAACAGCTACAGCTATGAATTGGAACAGGTGAAAGAGAATAATATAGGATCCATTTGAGCTATGATATATTGGCTTGTAATTGAGTGAGACAGATCAATTATTAGCTGGCACAACAGAAAATTAAATTTTAATTTTGTTTCGGCCGCAAGGCCATGACCAGACCAACAACCAGAAGGACCACTCCTCCCCCGATCAGAAAAATAGCTTTTTCGCTGGGAGAGCCGGTGACGAATTCTTCCAGTTCAGAAGCAATAGAATCGGCGGTCTGAAGTCCCCAAATGAGAAGGATAGCGGCCACGATGATAAGTGCAATTCCAACTGCGCGCAGCATGATCAGTATCCCCTGGTCAAACGGAAAATGAGCGCGATTATAAATAAAACGAGGAAGATAAAGAATAGAATCTTAGCGACTCCGGCCGCAGCCGCGGCAACCCCGGTAAAACCAAAAATCGCTGCGATCAAAGCAATAAAGAAAAAAATCAAAATCCAGGCTAACATGTTGTCCTCCACATTATATCCGCTCGATCTATGGCGGATAAATTAATTAAATGCAAATACTATGCCAAAATGAGCAAATTCATAACTCTGCTTTGTCTTAAGCGGTTTGCTGGATCTCAATCACGATTTTATATCAAATGGCCAGTTATCGGGTTGATCACGTACTTATAAATAAAATACACTACATACTTCTGATATATTATCCTGCGCGACAAGACATTTTCTTTCTGAAAAGGATTCTATCTTGCTGATTATCCTCGCTTAGGTCTTTTTTTTGTTCAGTCTGTTTTGCTGATATATTTTTGCATTGCTTATATCCATGTAAAAGAAATAATGATCTAATACGCGGTTTTTTAATAATGCATCCGGAGCTGAATGATAAAGAGAGAATCCTCTTTGAATGTATAAACGATCCGGTGTTCCTCATTAATCCGCCTGGACCAATAGCCGGACAAAGCATGTTTCAAAGGCTCTGGTTTTCCTTTACCCCTGTAGGGAGATCTTATTATTTCTTTTATGAGGTCATTGATTCTTTTGTGAATACGTTTGTTATGTTTCTGCCAATAGAGATAATCCTCCCACGCGTGAGTAGAAAATACAATCTTCAATCGAGAAGATCCTTGTCCATTCCATTCCCCTCTTCAATCTCCTTGATCGATTCCAATAATCGCCGCGCATTACGAGGGCTTTTAAGGAGATAAGATGTTTCCTCCAAAGACTCATAATCCTCCAGCGATATCATCACAACTGCTCTGTCTCTCCGCTTGGTAATGATCAAAGGATCATGGTCTTCACAGACTTTCTCTATAAGATCAGACAGTTTTTCTCTGGCTTCGGTGTAGGTTTTTGATTTCATGATATGTACATGATATTGTACATATCAGTGTTTGTCAAACAGATGTTTTTTTAGAAAAGGGGGCTCACCATGAAATCTTATTTATTATCAATTATTCAATGTGATTTTTTATCTAAATGATATGCTTAAAGCGTTTTTATTGGGGGTGAAAATAAAATCCTCCCCAAATTTTCTAGGGAGTGATAATAACTGACTGCACGATCGCATCAAAATCCTTTTCATAATTTGAAAAGTTTTTTTGAGAAGCGACACCGGTAAATAAATATCGAGTATCGCCATCAAAGATATAATACTGTTTGCAGGTCATATCAGCACCCTCTCTATAGATGTCGTATTTAGTCGTTAAGATTTCTTCATCCAAAACACTCATAGTTGACCTGGTTAAGTTCCCATACCCTGATTGAAAGGATTTATCCAGGTTTCCTTTCACGCTGGCGAAAAGCTGATCAAGAGTAAAAGGTTGTGTTGATAGTCCTGGGATATTGGATATCATCAGGCTCATATTCGCACGAAAATTAGTATCAGGCTCAACTTTCCCTAACAAGAGGCTGTAACCTTCGGAGGGAACTCCCCTCTGCCACCCCTCAGGTATAATTACAGAAACCTTGCCCTCTGGGATAGTGATCCTCTGATCTTGCTGAACACCCCACAAATTCATTTGAATTACCAACAATACACTCAAAACAATCCAAAAAATAAAGGACTTTTTCATCTCGATAATTCCTCCTTATGACTTTATATTTATCATGATAATGTGATAAAACACAAATAAGGATATGAACTTTATTCTGATTTTTGTGATTTTCTCCGCACCGCTCTTAGTTATCAGCATTATCGCCTTATTAAAAGATGAGAAATGGGATAAGAAATGGTTCAGCGGCGCTCTTTTTATAATCAACATTTTTTTCCCCTCAATTGGACCTTTGGTGATCTCGATAATGCTGCTGAACCTTTCAACGCTATCTAAAGTAATGGCAGCGGCAACTATGGCAGGTTTTGTTCCATCTGCTGCTTGTCTTCTGCTGTGGTTTATCCTGATGAGGAGATCCTTTGGATCGATAACTGGAGTTAATTTAATTGTAATGACTCTGCTTAACATTGGACTGCCGTTGACTATGGTTTTTTTGAGACATAACGATATCACCTATTCCTTTATTGAGATATTCTCCTATGAGTTTTTGGCTATGGCAATCGGAGTATCTGTAGGCAGCGTTTTATCTCCTTTGATGCGATTCTTGGATAAGAAGCACATCCTTCTTGGAATCCTATTTTTATCTGCTGTTCTGATCGGACCTGGGATCTATTATGAATACCAATGGCTCGTCCAATGGATTGCAGCTCAATCCTCGGACTTCACCATAACCAGCATCAGTACTCTCGTAATCCGTTACTTCGGAATCTCGAGTCTCAGTTTTTTCATTTTTAAAAGAATAAAAGAAATCACCTGAGTTTATCCCCTCTTGTAAGAGCTGTTAAACTCAGGCACGGAGGGATTCCTTAAGATAGATTTTTGCAGCCTGCTGGAAATCAAAATATTCCATCCAGGTCCGACATAGAAAGTTCTCTCTCGCCGCCTCATCCTTGCTGAACAGCAGAATGCCTTTGGTTGACTGATAACGGAAGCTTAACGGAGCCTGGTTTATGATCTTAACATCAACGGGGTAACCGATTTTATTTTGAAGAGCCAGTGACAAAGATGTTTCATACTCGCAGGCATCTAATCCGGCCAGAGTTTTTTCATCTAAAAAAACGGCTGCATCAATATCATTAAAATATTCTTGATCAAGCGACGAACCATGTCTGTAGGCAAACAGGACTTCCCGCTGCTCTGCTAAAAAATGGCTCAATTCTTCATCAGATTTATTCATATCAATATTCCGGGATTTCATTGATCTTGTTGATATTCTATCTGAGGTACCCAGAACTGTCAAATAACAGATATAAATTTTACTTGACCATATGAGAAAAATCAGATACGTTTCTTCTCTTATATAAACTTTCTATGAACGCCGACCGATTATCAGTTTTAATGAGATCTTTCATGGGCTTGACTGCCCATTCTTTGCAAAAATCTAAAACACTTCTCTTGGAGGGATCAGTATGATTTTTTTATCGCATCAAAAAAAACACCATAATTTTTTCAGGTCAACTATGATGCAAGTATTCTTAATAGCCTGCATGGTCTTATCCCTGGGATTAACTCCGGCTGCAGCACAAGAGCAGAAGATCGATGAAGAATACACAGCCAAGATAAGGGAATTCAGCACAGACAAACATTTTCTACCCAAATGGATGGACAACCTGCCTTACTCTGAAACCGTTCCGACTCCCCTGGATATTCTCGGCCATATTGCCGGGGCCCGTGATGTTTTAACCTATAGCAAAGATGTAAACCGCTACTTGCGTGCGCTGGCTGAAGCCTCTCCCCGGGTTAAAGTTTTTCCGGGCGGAACATCCGAGGAAGGACGGGAGAGAATATTTGTCGTTATCTCAGATGAACAAACCATGCAGAACCTCGATCACTATAAAGAGATCAATGCCAAGCTGGCCGATCCCCGCACGATCAGTGAAGCCGAAGCTCAGGCCCTCATCAAAGAAGCCAAACCCATGTACTGGGCCACAGGGGCCATGCACTCAGGCGAAACCGGCTCTCCGGAAATGCTGATGGAGCTGGCCTACCGCCTGGCTGTAGATGAATCTCCCTTCATAAAAACCATCCGCGATAATTCCATTATTCTCATCACTCCGGTTCTGGAGGTGGACGGCCGCGAAAAGATGGTCGATGTAGCCATGGCAAAACGCAAGGATCCTGAATCTAACTTTCCAACACGGCTCCTCTACTGGGGAAAATATGTAGCCCATGACAACAACCGCGACAACCTGGCTCTGAGCCTGGATCTCAGCAAGCACATCATGAAGACATTCCTCGATTTCCACCCCCAGGTCCTCCATGACCTGCATGAGTCTGTTTCCCATCTTTATATTTCTACCGGGACCGGACCCTATAATGCCTGGCTGGATCCCATTCTGATCGATGAATGGCATTTGATCGCCTACAACGAGATCAATGAGCTGACCAGAGAAGGGGTGCCGGGTGTCTGGACCCATGGTTTTTATGATGGATGGGCCCCCAACTATGCTTTTTATGCGGCCAACGGCCATAATGCCATCGGCCGTTTCTATGAAACCCAGGGCGCCGGAGACGGAAGCACCCGCATCATTTCGGCGCGCAGCGACCGCGCCTGGTACCGGCCCAATCCCCCGCTTTCCCGCACCCTCTGGTCTGTCCGCAACAATGTCAACCTGCAGGGAAGCGGCATTCAGATCGCCATGCATTACGTAGCCGCCAACCGGGAAAAATTCATGGAAAATTTTTATCTCAAAAGCAAACGTTCTATCGCCAAACCCCTCAACGAAGGACCGTCTGCTTATATTTTCCCCGGCGATGATCCCCGCCCCGGTCAGGTAGCCCGCCTGCTTACTTTACTGCAGCTGCAGGGAGTTGAAATTCATACAGCCAATAAAGAAATAAAGCTCGAGAAACAAACATTTCCTCAAGGAAGCTATGTTATCCGGATGGATCAGCCCTACTGCCGGATGGCGGACATGATGCTGGACAAACAGTATTTCAATATCAATGATCCCCGGCCCTATGATGATGTGGGATGGACAATGGGCCCGCTGTACAATGTGAAGACCGTCCGGATCGACGACACCAAGATCCTGGAAGAGCCCATGACTCTGGTTAAAAACATCATAGTTCCCGGAGGAATTAAAAAGCTCAATGGAGGCACGGTCAAAGCCTATCTTATCAATCACAATGCGGATAATCCTCTGGCTACTTTTCGTTTCAAACACTCCGGGCTTAAAATGCACAGCGCCGAAAAAGAGTTCGAGATCGAGAAGACCAAATTCAATGCCGGGACTTTTATCATCAAAACAGATGAAACTCCCGAGGATCTTAAAACAACTCTCGATGCGGCCGGAAAGAAATTTGGATTCACGGCCTGGAGCATAGATACTCTTCCGGATATACCCATGCATCCTTTATCCGCTCCCCGTGTCGCTCTGATGCACACCTGGCAGAACACTCAGAACGAAGGCTGGGTAAGAATTGCTCTGGATGAGCTTCAGATCCCTTATGAATACATTTCCGTCCATGAAGTGCGTGACGACGAGTATCTACGGGATAAGTATGATGTTATCCTCTTCGGCCCTTCCTCCGGCAGCGCTCTTAGCATTGTTGAAGGAGTCACCGGTGATAAATCCATGCCCTGGAAAAAAACCGAGCTTACTCCCAATCTGGGCTGCCAGGATTCCACCGACGATATGCGCGGCGGCCTGGAACTGGAAGGAATTCTCCACCTGCGTGATTTTATCAAAGCCGGAGGGGTGTTCATCACCTTGACCAACAGCACTTCACTGCCGATCCATTTCGGCCTGGCTCCAAACGTAAACATCAAAGAAACCGAGGATCTCTGGGCCCGTGGAGGAGTTTTTCAAGCAGAGATCGCCGACAGCTCAAGCCCCATCATCTATGGATATGATAAAGAATTAGG
>CAZLBV010000186.1:0-4008 GCA_964557845.1 uncultured Eubacteriales bacterium
CCAATCCCGGGCTGCCTGAGTACGATGCGGATATTTTCCTCGGCAAAAAAATTCCCTCACTCATTTTCACCGTAACTGGTGCTCCCACCTATCCCCATACCACCAAAGATACCGCATCCACCCTCACCCCAGAAATCCTAACTGATCTGGCGCGCATCTTATACTATGGGGTGCTGGAGTTGGCGAATGCAGATCAAGATCTTTTAGAAGCCCGCCGCTAAGCGGGGGAAGCGGTGCTGTTCTTGACATCCTTAAAACCGTGCAAAAATAGTGGCGGTTATGAGTACAGCGCAGTAAACTTTAGCTGCAGCCCAATAGGGGATCTTTCCCGATCTCTTTAAAGATTTAAAGGCTGGGCTTTTGATTCCTATCAACCATACAACCACCAATGCCCCGGCAAAGATCACAAGTGCAGCAACGCTGAGGCAAGATGTTCAATTATTTAACATATATTTCAAACAAACATACCTATCATCGACTAAATGATGGTATGCGGTTTAGGTTAAAGTCGTTACGCTCGGTTTGCTAAATAATTTCAGGCAAACCACTCCTGAAGGATTTTTGAGCCGCATAAAGGAGTGAAGATGCTGCTTGAAATGATTTTTTTGTTTGGCCCTTTGCTCATTGGGTTGGTTCAGACTTTTGCAAAGTTTGATGCCATTGATGAATTAACCGATAATTATCATGCTTGGTTGGTTCGAAGTAACAGGGCTCATTCAAACGGAAAGGGGACATTTGATAAGATCGCTAGGCAGACACTGGTTCCCTGGAATTCACTGTTCCTCACTATCCATGATCTCACAGATAGCATAAGAAACTGGGGACTTCAGTCTGGTATCAGGCTTGCTTCCTACATTTATCTATATGCTTTCTTGCTGTTGATCCTGGTTACCATCGGAAAGGGGCTTTTTATTCTCGCTCTGATAGGGAATGCTGTATTCGCGTTATTATTCCTGCTGCGAAAAGCTTCGGGGAAAAGCAGCCTCCAGCATAAAGGAGATACAAAAGTTAAGATCCGACTCGACAATGATGAGAAATCTTCTAATTTTATTACAAAATACTATCCGTTTTTTGTATCTGAGAATAATAAAACCAAAGTTCGCCAATTACTGGATGTTGAAAGAGTGGAAGTTGATTATAAGGGGAAAATTTATACAGACGGCAGTCAGTACCTGGGGAAGACAATGGTCGGATATGTGGATAATGCCGGTAATATTTATGATATGCGGGAAAGAAAGCCCTTAAAGGTAGGTATGATCGATACCAGCGGCTGCATTACGAGTGCGGGGGAAAAGCACCGGCTTCTGGAGGGCCGGTTTTGACATAACAGTCCAAAATCTGACCAAATGTTTCAGCATCTGGAAAGTCTACAACTGGAAAAAACTGGCTGTCTATTTCTGTAATTCTTTGGAAAACCGGATGGACAGGGAAAACCACTTGGGATTGCTGCCTATGTTGGCGTGGAGTCTGAATTTAAGTTGGTTTAGATTATGAGACGCTCCCTTTAATTCTTAGTTTGTAAAAATTTTTTCCTTCACTGATTCTTAATTTACCTTAAAAATGATATCCCAGTCCAATTGAAAATCCAAATGTAGTTTTCTTGTACGTTTCAGTGAAAGAACCAAATGGAGCTCCATAATTAATGGTTTTGCTGTCCTCTGAATAACTAACGGTAATCAATGCGGCATCAATTGTGAATTTTTGATTGAAAGTGTACTGGGCACCAAAACCAAAAGTATTGGAGGGAAGTTCAAAATTCATATCATTTAAGTACTCATCACTCAAGTCAACTTTTGTGTACAAATATCCAGCGCTGATAAGGAAAGCTTCATTTATATCATATTCGAAGCCAAAAGCGATATCATAACTGTTGTTGTCAACCAGGTCTTCGGCACCTTCCCAATTCGCGCTTCTATCAAAGAACATATGGTAAGAAAGCATGGCACGAAGCTTGGGCGTCACTGAATATTCAGCCCCTAATGAAAAGATAGCAGGGATATCGTTGCGGAACTTATACCCATCGGGAAACATGCCTGTATCATCGACTGTGGTTTCATTTTCAAATTCTAAGTTAGTGTTGAATTCATAGGTAACACCGATGTTTAAGTTCTCTGTCGGTTTAATATTTAAACCCAGTATGGGAGTAATAGCCGATCCTTTTTGTTTCGCATTAACACATTGGTCTGAAGTCATAGCGGCTAAACCTGGTTGTCCAATCAGAGAAAAAAACTGAGAAGCCGGGAGCATGTTGGCTGTTGGGTTGGCCAATGGATGGTAGGGATTTATCATTATGTTTCTGATGGTTCCCTCATATTCGTTCACTGCGCTTATATAACGGATGCCAGCGGCGGCTGAGAACATTTCATTAAAGGCGTAGGAAAGATTGAACTGAAAACCATAGTAAATAGAGCTGCCGTTGAATTCAATGTCAGCGGAATATTTAGTTGTCGGTAAGCCCATCATGGTAAGCATTGCCGGAATCTGGGAAATGGGTATTCCAAAGGATGGCAGCCCATTGCTGTAATCGGCTGTTCCGCCTCCTGCATTGGGTCCAAAGCCAAATGAAATGGCCAGTTTGTCCATTTTATAGACCGCAAATACAGTAGGAAAAAATGGCACTTTAGTCTCTCCGACATACTCATCATCAATGAGAAGAGGAAATGAATTGACAATGGTTTTTTCCTGACTAATAGTCTGATTATGTATTGCCAGATGAAAACCATCTGTAAGCATAGTTAGACCAGCGGGGTTGTAATAAACAGCATCAATATCTGTAGAAGCATTGCGTGCAAGCATTCGGATATACATGGCGCTCTGGTTGGTATTGGTGACGAGTGTGCCAAATGCAAATGGCATAATAAATAAGGCTAAAACTAACGTGATTAAAGCTTTTTTCATGCGACCTCCTTCCTGCAAGGAAATTTTCAGAGACACTATATATATATTTTCAACCAATTTCAAGTCTTTACTCTGAATTATTAGTAAGGGAGGCTGATTCTAGTATATTTAATTCCCATATTTTAGATGAGTACTTTTCATAAGACGGTTTTTTATAGCGATTAGAATATTAATATAATTTATTATCAGCCTGCCTCACCCTTCGGGCAAACCGATCTCAGCACCTTAACTTTGGCTTAACAGGTTCGAGGTGGCCGTTTGAGGAACCGCAAAAGATTAAAGCATTCCCAGACAGCAGCCAAGCTCTACTAAAAAATGAGACAGCAGCAGGGTCCGTTCTTTTAGACTGGGAATGAGGATATATTCCTGGGGTGTGTGATCGTTAAAGCCGATCGGTCCGAAGCCATCCAAAGCAGGAACCCCAGCAACTCCAAAAAAATTGACATCGGATGTTCCCTGTCTGTGTTGAGAATTTATCGACTGTCCTAATCCAGCCGCGATGTTCTGGAGGATTTGAAAAAGCTTTGTGTTCTCCTCTTTCTCAGGCATAGCCGGCCGTGAGTTTAAGATCTTAAATTTGCATCTGCATCCGGGCTGAGAAGGATGGCTCACCTCATCCTGGATCCTATCGATTATAGTCTGAATGTAATCCTCTTCTTTCCAGCGAAGATCGATCAGGCACGAAGCCTGTGAAGGAACGGTAGCCGGTCCCAATCCGCCTTCGATCCTGCCCACATTAACTTTCAGACCGGGTTTAAAACCGTTAAGGGATTCCAGTGCAATGACTTTTCGAGCAATCTCCAGTATAGCACTGGATTTCTCACCGATTACATCAGACACATGCTGATCCTGCCCCCAGCATTCTAAGCGCGCCCCCATTTTTCCGTTGCGGGAGATAACGATCTCACTTTGAGGCCCGGCACATTCACCGCAGAGGCAAACAGCGGCCTTTTCCCTTTCCGCAATAAATATTTCATAGGAAGATTCAGACCCGATCTCCTCATCGCTGTTGAGGAGCAGAGTGAGGTTTAGTTTATCGAGAAGGCCGGACTCTGCCAGAGCTTTAAGAGCGTAGACAGACACAACAATTCCCCCTTTCATATCCGCAGT
>CAZLBV010000187.1:0-4696 GCA_964557845.1 uncultured Eubacteriales bacterium
ATCCAGGATAGATCAGGGATATTTTTTGTGCATTATCTTATCGAGCCCAGCAAATTTTCCATTGAAAAGGTAGAAGACAAATATTATTGTAATTTCGATATTAATGGTAAAATCTCTGACCTTAACGGAAAAAACATATATCAGTTCGACCAAAAAGTTCCTATTCGACTCGACCAAAGTCAGATGGAAAGCATAAGCTCCAAACTGTTCAGCTTTCAGGATCTTTTTCCCTTGATCGAAGGAAATTATACCTTTGATGTGCTGATGAGAAACACTGTTTCAAAAGAATTCACATCTTTCGAGGTGAATTTATTCATTCCAAAACGCGGGGAGCTGGTTATGAGTGATCTGATTCTCGCCAATAAGATCGTCGAAGGGTCCAAATATACGGGAAAAAACAAGCCCCTTTTGATCAATGATACTCAACTGGTACCCTCACCTCGAAATGACTTCGCTAAAAACGATACTCTTTATCTCTTTTTCCAAATTTATGGTCTGACTGAAGATCTGGCAGAACAGGGCACATTGGAGTATTCGCTGTTTAAAGATGAAGAAAAGATCCATACCTTTACCAAAAAAGCAGCTGATTATCCTGACAGCAATTACTTTTTGGAAGAATTTTCTCTCAAGGAATACCCTCCCTCTCTATATAAGGTCAGAGTAGGGTTGCTTGACCGGAACAAAAAAGAGATCCTCTATTCCCAGGGACATTTCTATATATCACCCCAACCTAATCTTCCCAGGCCATGGGTTCTATCTTTTCCGCTCCCTTCGACTGATGATCCCATGTATGCCAACATTTTGGGTCTCCAATACAAAAATAACGGAGATACACAAAAAGCACGTCATTTATTAGAAGAAGCTTATAGGAAAGATCCTCTTTCAGCTAAATATGGAATGGACCTCGCCCAACTTTTAATTGAAGAAAAGGAATTCCTAAAGGCCAGAGAAATAGCATCGCCTTTCCTGAAAGAGCAGGAAAAACATGAATTCCTTCTGGTGCTGGGTCAAGCCAGTCAAGCTCTGGGGGAATACGGAGAGGCTGCTGCCTATTATAAGGATTTTCTCTCCCGTTTCGGGACTAACATTCAGGTTCTTAACGCTGTAGGTGAATGTTATTACCGGCTGAACGATATGGAACAAGCCCTGATCGCATGGGAGAAGTCATTGGAGATCAACCCTAATCAGGAAGACCTGAAAAAAAAGGTTGATTCTCTAAAGAGGTAAAAATGAGAAAATTTCTCTTATATGGTGTTATGCTAATTTTAATCTTTGGATTTTTGGGATCCTGCGCCCGGTATAGATTGGAGAAAAATCTTGATCCTGAAAGCGCCGAATTCTATTCTTTGGTAAGGTACATCATCACCGATCAGGAAAAGAAGATATTCCTTAACCTCCCTCCCTCAGAAAGAAAGGCCTTTATCCAGGAATTTTGGGATAAAAGGGATCCGGATCCGGATACTGAAATAAACGAATTCAAGGAAGAATATTTCGAGCGGATCGAAACGGCTAACAATCTTTTTAAGGGAGGCGGATCACCCGGCTGGCTTCAGGATAGGGGGAGAGTCTATATCTTGCTCGGTCCTCCCCATGAGAGATACACATATCCGCGAGGACGATCCTTTTATGGATTACCGGAAGAGGTATGGTACTACGGTTTTTTCCCGATTGTTTTTGTCGATTATGATTGGCAAGGGGACTATAAACTATCTCCCCTGGGAGCTCGCCATATAACCGAGATCAACCGCGCCCAAATGGCTGAGAGACCCTTAGTCCCTAAAAAAGATGTAGTGTTCGATCTTGACCTTAAGATAAAAAAGAACGATGAAGGAGATGTCATCTTTGAGATCCTGATACCATACAACGGCATCTGGTTCGAGGAAACAGAAGGCCTTTGGGAGACCATTTTATCCATGTCTATATCCGTTTCTGATTCTTCAGGCGACATCGTCTGGGAAAAGCAAAATGATTATCCTATCTCCTTTAAGGAAGAAAACCTGGATGAGATCTGGGATGAAGATTATGTGATCCAGGTTCCAACCAAGCTTGAACCAGGAGACTATTCGGTTAATCTGGATTTGGAAAACAAAAAAGACCAGAACCAAATAAGCCGGACAGTCAAATTTAAAATATAGAAAATACAGAATACAGAAGATAGAATATAGAAGTAGGAGCTAGAAAAAAACCAAAGTAAAACCAAAACATAGGTAACTGAGGATTCAGGAGCCAGGAGTCAGAAGATAGAAGGAGAGCTAAATTTGGGTTTTAAGTGTTAAGTTAAAACAGGCGGCTAAATATGAACCAACAAAAAGAATTCCTCATTTACTCATTGACTCATTCTCCCATTCACTTTAGATATTTTCATTATTTGCGGATGCTTAGGCGCATGAAAAATTCGTATATGAATAATTTAATATTTGATTTAATAATCCTTTAAAATAAATGGAATTTTTAGTATGAATAACAGTTTACCGGAGGACAAGATGCACAAGAAATCTCACATGAAAGCATGCCTTGGGATCACAATTTCCCTGCTGCTGATTGGGTCTGTCTGGGCTCAGGGTGGACGGGGAAGAGGCCGGTTATCAGGTATCATCTTAGATGAGACCAATAATCCCGTTCCAAATGCAAAAGTTATCGTTGAATTTATGGAAAATACAGAATATAAAGAAGAGGACGTTACCAATGATAAAGGGGAATGGGCAGTTTTGGGTTTAGGAACTGGAATGTGGAGAGTAACAGCCTCCAAAGAGGGCTATATCCCCGCCTTTACTGAAGTGTACGTCCGCCAGCTTCAGAGGAATCCCCAGATTACCCTGAACCTGAAAAAAATCGAAGGGATAGGATCGCTTCCGGCAGACACGGAATCCTTGAATTTGTTGGAACAGGCCAATCTCTTATTTCAAGAACAAAAATACGATGAAGCCATATCACTTATGCAGCAGTTTTTGGAACAAAATCCTGATGCCTATCAGGCATACGCCAGTATCGGAGACTGCTATCGGGAAAAGGGAGATTTTGATAAGGCTATAGAGAACTATAATATAGTGCTGGAAAAAGCAAAATCTGACACTAATATGGGGAAAGAAATGACTGCCAGAGCCCTGGCTGGTATCGGAGAATCTTACTTAAAAATGGAGAATTTTGATGAGGCCCAGAAATACTTCGAACAGTCAGTTGAAACCTATCCTGAAAACGAAATTTTAGCCTACAATGTGGGAGAGATATATTTTTCCCATCAGAAAATTGATGGGGCGATAAAATATTTCACCACCGCGACTCAAATCAAACCCGACTGGCCTCCTCCTTATCTAAAATTGGGTTATGTTTATTTGAATAAAGCTGACTACAGCAACGCTGAAACGAATTTTAACAAATATCTGGAGATGGAACCTGATTCACCGGAAGCCCCTACAGTAAGAAATATTTTGGAGTATATAGCTAAGATAAAATAAAGGGTTCAAGGTTTCGAGGTATTTTTTTCCAGAGAATAAACTAATGCTTTTAGCATTCTTTCCACCTAACATGCCAGCTTCTATATTTTCTCAGGTTCATCACATTAATGAGTGCCTGGGCTACAATTTTATCCAGGTACTCAATAGTGCGATGAACCTTTTCTCAAACTGCTCAGTCTTAATATAGAATAAATCAAAATCTAATCAACATTATTTTTGTATTCAAACAACTGATTTTTTGTAACCATAAATCTATAACAAAAATCTCCTGATATGAAAAAAAAACCCTCCTCCCGATAATGGGAGGAGGGCTTTGCTGCTTATTCTATGCTGTAATGTAATTAGAATTAGAAGACGAACTTGAGTCCAAGGCGAACTGAGATCGGAGGATAGAAAGCCATTTCCTTCAGGAATCTGGGATCAGGAATGTATGATAGTGTTCTGTTGATTGTGGTTACAGTATTGGTGTCATTGTTATAATCCCATCCAGCCAGCCTTTCTGCATCGGTCAGAATTGGAGAGGTCTGGTTCATCTTGGCATAGACACGTCTGGCAGTGGAGACATCAAACACATTATCCACATTGACATTGAACTGGACTCTGTACCTATCGGTGACTTTCAGGTTGTACTCGGCATACAGGTCGGCAAACCAGAGGAAGGGTGAGCGTCCGTCGGTCAGGCGGCCATCGGGATAATATCCTTCCAAGCCGACATGAAGCTCCCTGGTTACAGGAATTCCGCTCATGGCATTGACAACCGTGCCCACGGTCAAGCCGAACGGAAAAGCATAGGAACCGTAGAGCTTTAACTGGTGCGGCCGGTCGGTATTGAGCTTGCCTACGATTTCATTCATCTCCCTATCCCACATATGCCACCACAGATCCCAGTATCTCTCAACATTGGGATCGTTCCGGCCCCACTCATCAGAGCTGGCCAATCCGGAGTAGTTGCCTTTCAATTGGCTCCAGGTATAGGAGACTCCGCCCAGCCAGTTGTCGCTGAACCGCTTGTCCAGAGCAATGTTAACACCCCAGTAATCACGTTTGGCTTTGGGAGTGGCAGGATAGATATCGTCGAACAAACCACCTTCAGAAACCGGCCGGGTGTAGCCGTATCCGGGATTGGAGGTGTAATAAGACTCACCTTGGGGGGTCAAAACCCCCACGTCTTCGATGGTCCGGACCAGGTGTTTATACACCACGCGGACAGAAGCGGACAGGTTTTCCATCAGCTTCCTCTC
>CAZLBV010000188.1:0-5219 GCA_964557845.1 uncultured Eubacteriales bacterium
ATCGCTTCTACTGAGATAATCTAACTCTGTTATGCTAATGTGATAAAAAGGATAATTTAATGTGCAATTTATGGGTTAAAATAATGTGAGAATTAACACGGACTGAAGATTCTATCACTCACGAAAGAGTGCCTTTCCTGCACAAGATCCCAATTCTTGGAAATCTGTTTAGATCCTTTGCAAGAACCAAACAAAACCGGGAGCTTTTGATTTTTATCACTCCCAGAATTTTAAAATAACAGGGTGAAGCCATGAAAAAAACAAATGTTTTCATTAAACTCGGGACCCTCATTCCTATAATGCTGCTACTATTCGCCTGCAATCCTGTTGAGAACGATTCGAACTCTACGATGATGCTGGTTGTAGACAGTTTAACGGGATCAGACATAGAAGGAAATGAATCAAACATCATACAATCAGATGTACTAAACGAAGACCCATCAACGGGAGCTTCCGTGATTCATGCTGATCTAGCCAATGCTGCATTGAGGGCTTATTTCTTGGACCCGGATCCGATATTGGGGACATCGCAGTACAACAGCATTATTGTAACTCGATATATCGTCAGCTATTTCAGATCAGACGGACACAACCGGGAAGGAATCGATATTCCTTACAGCTTCGAAGGTTACATAAACCAGCAGATCGATGCCAATGAAGTAGTAGAGATCTCTTTTGTCATTGTTCGTGAGGTAGCAAAAGCAGAACCTCCCCTTGTTGATCTAAGCATAGGCCGGAGTGATGGAGTACTGGAAGTAACGGCTAAGGTAGAATTCTTTGGTCATGACTTAACCAACCGGGAAGTCAAAGCCACTGGCTATATCAGCATCTTCTTCGCGAACTATGGCGGGTAATGGGAGAATTTACATGAACAAGGGGATTGAAAAAATGAAGTCAAAAACAAACATAATAATATGGGTATTGATGGTTTTTGCCATCATAATGGGTCTTAATTCATGTAAACGGTCGAGCATCGATCAGCCCTCTCCTGTTGGCCCATCGAATTTTGCCGTAGTACTCAGAGTCGTCGCCTCTCCCAATGTACTTTATTCAAGCACATCCCAACAGAAGACAACTTTGACGGCAACTTTGACCAAATACAACGGAATACCTATATCTGACAGAACCGTTACCTTTGATATTCGGAATGAAATGGGTGTTAAAGTTACTTTAGGACACTTCGAGGACAATCAGCCCGTAATCTCTAAAGTTACGGATTCAAATGGTGTAGTCAACGTGGATTATTTTGGCCCCCTGGCCAAAGATCTAAGGGATTTATATGGAAATGAAAACACAACCATATATATATATGCCTATGTTTCCTGGGATGCAAAAGAATTCATTCAAGAAATTGCACCTATCTATCTGATCCAGCAAGTATCGGATCTTATGCTTGATGCGGTGGCCTTTCCTGATGTGCTTTATGCGGGTAATGAAACTAGGAAAAATTCAACCATAACTGCAACGGTTAAAATTGCTGGTGATGTGCCTTTAGCCGATCACCCCATCAATTTTGAAATAACAGATGAGAACGGAGCTAAATTGAACATAGGCTATTTCCAAGGGCACAAAATGGTTATATCCAGGAATACCAATGAAGATGGTACAGCACGAGTGAACTATATTGGCCCGCTGGCACATGAGATAGCCGACAATTTGAGTGTATTCATCAAAGTATCTGTTTCAGGAATCGATGAAGAGCAAGCAGTGACAACTCTGGTTCCTATCCAGATCATCCGCGAAGTGACAGAATGGACTATGTACCTGAGCACTCAGCCTAATGTTCTGTTTGCCGGCGACACTCGAGAAAGCTCTCTTGTTACTGCTGTATTGACTGCAGCCGGTGGGATATCTGTTGCCAATCAACCCATATACTTTGAAGTCACCGATGATCAAGGCAACAAGCTGGATATCGGATTTTTCGAAGGAAACGTGTCGGCAATAAAGAAATCCACGAATAGAGCTGGTGAAGTTTCAGTCACCTACTTTGGCCCAATTGCTTCAGAGATAACGGATAATATTACTTTGTATATGAAAGCGACCCTGGCCGGAGAAGGCTCTGATATCATTTCTGTCCTGACACCGATCTACATAATCAGAGATGTCACGGATGTCTTTTTTGACCTATTTGCAGATCCGAATATTCTCTGGGCAACCAGCGGAAGGCCGCATTCAAAAATAACAGCTGTGTTTAGAAAGATAGACGGCACACCTTTTATCAATAAAGAGATCTATTTTGCCGTACTTTCCGGACCTGGAGAATTCGGAAACGGAAAAAACAAAGCCGTTGCCAAGACAGATGCAAGTGGAACAGCTGCGGTCACTTATTACGGCCCAACTAAAAAGCAGATCGACGGAACCCATGTTGATGTGGTAATCCAAGGACAACCTCAAACCAAGACTCCCGACTATATCCATAAAGAAATTGAAATCCGTATAAGAAAAGGCAACTGACAATAAGAAACTGAATATCAAGTCCGTTAACCGGACGCCTCAAAGGAGAAAGATGTCGTTCCGGTTAACGGACTTTTTTTATTCATAGAGTTTCAAGGTAAATTTCGTTCTGATAGTCTTCAAGAGATCGGACAACACTGCATCCAGCATTTGTTTTTTCCCTGCCTTTAAAACAGCTTGAATACGGACTTTTCCTTTCAATCTAAATAAGGGAGCTAACGCAGGTCCCAATACTTCAATTTCATTCGCCTGAGCCTTCACCTGAGAAATGAATTTCCTTGTTTCGCGAGCTGTGGTCCGAAGATTATCCCCTTGGAATACGATCTCAACCATAACAGAAAATGGGGGATAATGAAGAAGTTTGCGGAATTCCAGCTCCTGATGATAAAAGGACTCATAATCGTTCTTCACTGCTGCCTGGATGCAATAGTGCAGTGGCTGATCCGTTTGGATCATCACCTGTCCGTCATCACTTCTGACTGCAAATTCCAGCATTCTTCTAATCGCCTGATAGGTTTTTTGCCCGGATTTAAAATCGCCATACATGAGTATTTCCTCAGGGAAGAGAATGCCTACAAAAGAAACAGGAGGAAGGCGGTATTGATTAGCTAGTAATCTTGTGCCCACCAAAATATCTATTTTCTTATTCTCCATATCATGCAATATTCTTTCCCTGACACTTTTTCTATTTGCAAAATCCCTATCAAAAGCAGCCACACGCGCCTTGGGAAAAGACTGCTTGATTTTTTCAGTAATTAATTCCGTACCGATCCCCCGGTTTTGAATCATTTTACTCCCGCATTTAATACAAGTCTTGCTCGCATCTATGGAGTAATTACAATAGTGGCATACAAGTTTATTTTCCTTTTTATGATAAGTTAAGCTGATCTCACAATTTTTACATTTTGGAACATACCGGCAGTTAGGACAAAATATATAAGAAGCATAGCCCCTGCGGGTTACAAAAAGCAGCACTTGCTGGCCATTCGAAATTTTTTCCTCGATTTTATGGAGAAGCTTGGGCGCCAGCAGCTTCTCTTCTCTCTTTATTTTAACTATATCAATTTTGCGCTCATCAGACCTGTCCTTAAAAAAAAGAAGATACCCCTTTTTTTTGGCTCTATAATAATTTTCCACTGTGGGTGAAGAGGAACCCAGGACTAAGACCGCTGAACTCTCCTTGGCCTTGATCCAAGCTCCCTTCCTTATATCAAATAGGCCTGTGTCAGATTGATCGAAAGATTCATTTTCTTCCTGTTCCACAATAATGAGCCCATATTTGTCCACAGGCGCCAATAAAGCTGTTCTTGAGCCTAAGATCACAGGTATTTGACCTGATCTTATCTTCATCCAATCACTTTCCCTGTTTTTTTCTGATAACATCCCATGAAAAATCACACTCTCTTCAACCAGGTGTTTTTTCATCTTTTCCTGAAAAATCTTCGCTAGGGGAATTTCAGGCAAGAGAACCAGCACCTTTAAATTTTTTTTGAGGGCTCCTTTAATCAGCTCAAAGTAAATTTCTTCCCTTTTTTTTAAAGATGCTCGAATCAATCTGGGAACAAAATTCATGCCGCCCAAAAGAGGGAAAATATCATTTAATATTTTTTCAGATTCACGATCCCGGGTGAAATCCATTTCCAGCTGAAAGGATGAAAGGTCATCCTTTTTCTTTCGTCTTCTAACTGGCTGGTCGATTATTTTATGTTTTTCAACCAAACCTTTTTTTTCCAAACGGATAAAATTTCGGGAGAAATGATTCCCAACATATTTTTTCTGCAGGTATTGATAACTATAGGATCTTTTCTTTAATGACTCTAATAACTCCTTTTCCTCATCCGTTAATTCCCCTTTATTCAATAATCCGATACCCTTTTCAGTGATAGTTACGTTTAACTTGCTTTTTACGATCAAAGAGGGCGGAAAAACATGCTGAAGCAATTCACCCCACGGTGAGTAATGATATTCACTGATCTTTCGAGTTTGTTCAAGCAAATCTCTAGAGATCAATGGAGCATCGTCTAACGCCCAATTAATTTCTTTAAGGGAGATATTTTTTTTGGTCAGCCTATTTTTGATCCCCACCACCACCCCAGTCAAAGACCGCGGCCCAAAAGGAACCAGGACACGGACACCAGGAGTAACATTAGAAATCAATCTTTCTGGGACAAGGTAAAGAAAGGTTTTCCTTACCGGAACCGGAAGTGCGATCTCGGCATATTTCTTCATTTTTTGCCGAGAAGCGCCATCACTTTTTTCATGTCCTCCCAAACCATTTTTTTCCGCGTCTTTTCTGTTTCATTCCTGATCAAGTAGGAAGGATGAAAGGTAGGCATTATCTGGATCTGATCGGCTTCATAAAATTTTCCCCGTAATTTAGAGATCCCTTCACTCAGGGGTATGAAAAAATGGGTGGGGACATTACCTAAAGTGACGATTACCCGGGGCCGGATAAGGCTGATCTGATTGTACAAATAATCCTTACAACTGTCAATTTCATCTTGATTAGGGTTGCGGTTATTGGGTGGATGGCATTTGACTATGTTGGTTATAAAAACATCCTCCCGTTTGAAACCCATAGCATCGATTATCCTGGTGAGCAGTTTTCCAGCCCTTCCCACAAAAGGACGCCCCTGAATGTCTTCATCCTGTCCCGGAGCTTCTCCCACGAACATCAGATCGGCTTTCAGGTTCCCTTCTCCCGGCACCGCGTGTTTTCTCAAGCTATGAAGATGGCACTTACACAGTAGAAGTCACTGATGCCA
>CAZLBV010000189.1:0-6804 GCA_964557845.1 uncultured Eubacteriales bacterium
GGTCGCTGCCACGGCGAGGCCGCAGCCGCCATCCCATGTCCACCCCCTCCCACCTTCCCTCACGGAAACGCAATTGCGAAACTCTGCGGATATGCGCATATGCCTGGATCATCAGCGGCCCGAGGTTAGTGCAAACGCAAGCTGCCCTGAATGATGCTGTATATGGAATACCGCGAATTCAGGGCAGTGAAGTGTTTGTGCTGAGATCGGGTCGCCCCGAAGGGGTAAAAGAGGCCGACATTAAATTCAGTAATAAGCATGTTCGATTTGAGGTTTCATATTCTTAAAAGAAATCATGCCGTCATCGGGAACAAATTTTGTAATGGCGGCCTATTTTACTGATGATTCAGCACTATTTCTTTTTCTTGCCGAAGAAATCCATCGACAGATAATCCTTCAATCCCTTTTTCTTACCATGATCATCGGCCATATTCAATTCCCGGCGGGCTACCTTATGATCAGGATCATATCCCAAGATCTTTCTAAACTGTTTGGCTGCCTTGACCGGCATGCCCACCTGCTTATATAAAAGACCGAGAGCAAGAAGAATATCTGTATTCCAGGGTTCAATTTCTGAAGCTTGGAGGAGATGGTGTTCAGACTGACGTAGAAGATCCGGAAGTTTGGACTCGACCATACCTAAAAGCAAAAAATATTTTGCTTTGGTTGTGTCCAGCCGGACAGCTTCCTCCAGGAAAATCCGGGCTTCTTCATAGCGGGCCTGATCATATAAAGTCTTGGCTTGACGAAATCTAATTTCACCCCGCTTGATCTTTTCTTTAAAATCGTCCTTGGGCCCTTCTTCTAATTTATCATTGTATTCCTTTCGAGCCGATTCATCGCTAAGTGTTCTATAGCTCTTGGTCAAAAAATCAAATACGCCTGAAACTTTCTTCTTGGAATCATTATCGATCATTCCTGAAAAAAGATCAGGATGATATTTCCGGGCAAGCTGGAAATAGGCTTTTTTTATCTCAACAACCGCAGACTCTTGGGATACTCCTAAAATCTCATAATAAGACATACTTTCAAGTTTATCATACAGCTCCAGGACTTTCGTGACATCTGGTCCCGGCACTACTTTCTTGGCTGGTTCTGCTTCTTCTTCCTTGACTGTATTCTGTTCTTTGACTTTTGCCGCATCGGCTTCTTTTTTGGTTTCAATCTTTTTTTTGCTTATTTCTGTTTCCTTTAAATCGATTATATCCAGGCAGTAGAAAAGATATATACTCTTCCAAAATATTTCCTTCCGCGCCCTTAGGGATAATAACAGGTCATTGCTTATGATCCCATTCTCTATGTTAGCATGGATCTCTTTTTCATCTTCTGTCAGACGAAAATAAAAATCCTTGTTATTTTGAAAAAGAGCTTTATCCTGCAGGAATTCTTTAAGTTTTGGATGATACTTCATTCGCCTTATTCCATCTTCAATAAGAATAGGTATGTTAATCCTGGTTTCATATACCCGTTCTTTTGGAATCTCCCTTTCTTGAAAACCCATTTCTCCGTCGAATTCTGAAAATAGATTCAGGACAATCTCCCTCATCTGATAAGTAAGACCATTGATAAGATCATCTTCACAGATGAACCCGTTTTTTATCAGAACCGAACCTATTGTTTCCATGGGTTCGATAAACTTGTCTATATGAGAAAAAGCTTCATCATGGAGTTTACCTAAACGGAAAAGAATATTTCCGATCAATTCTTCCTTTTGATTGGATTTGGCAAAGATCAAATCCCCCTCTAGAAAAAAAAGATATTTAATAATCTCTCCCTTTCGAAAGGCATACAGCCCTTTTCTATTATTGAAGTAAATATCCCTCAGATAAAAACCAATGTGCTCCATTTTTTCAAAGTCTTTTTATAGATTTATCGTCATCTATAAGAATTAAATTTAAATATAATCTAAAACCCTCGATTCTGCAAATATAAGTCAATCTTTAATTTACTATACATCACATAATTGCAAAGCTCAAGAAATTATGTTAATTTTCAATCATGAAAGTAGGCATAGCTCAGATATCTTCCTCTTTAGGTGATATGGAAAAAAATCTCAAGCTGCATGAGGAGTATATTCAAAAAGCCATAAGGGAAAAAAACGAACTCATAATCTTTCCGGAGCTGAGCCTTTCGGGATACAGCTTACAGGACCTGGTGGAGCAAGCTGCTGTAGACCCGAATAATCATCCTATTTTTCAAAGATTAAAACAACTGAGTGAAAATATCTCGATTATAGTGGGATTTGTAGAAGAGAAAGAAAAGGGAATGTACTATAATTCTGCCGCCTGTCTTTCAAGAGGAGAAATCATCCACATCCACAGAAAAGTATTCCTCCCCACCTATGGAATGTTCGAAGAGGCAAAATTTTTCAGTGAGGGAAAAAACTTCAATGTATTTCCTACTCCACTGGGAATGAGCGGCATGATGATCTGTTATGACTTCCTTCATTATGGAGCCTGTTATTTATTGATGGCGGGAAAAGCTGATATGATTATTGTTCTAAGCGCCGCTCCCGGGCGTGGGGCGGCTGGAGGAGATCAGTTTGAATCCAGTTACATGTGGGAGTTGATGGGAGAAACCATATCCCGTTTTTCAACGGCCTTTGTCATTTACTGCAACCGGGTTGGAATTGAGGACGGCAAAACTTTTGCCGGAGGTTCCTTTATCTTCAATCCTGGCGGAAAACTACTGGCAAAGGCTGCCTATATCGATGAAGATTTTATTTCCGTTGACCTGCAGGAAAAGGACCTTAGAGACGCCAGAAAATTCCTTCATTACCGCAGGGACACCAAACCAGAGATCATTTTGGAGGCTTTAGACAGGATCGTACATAACTATGAGGATTAACACACGCTTTGCGGAAAAGATACTGACAAAATTTATCAGGGAAGAACTCGGAAAATTCAATTATTCCCGGGGTATCCTTGGGGTTTCTGGAGGGCTTGATTCTTCTGTTTGTGCCTATTTAGCCGCAAAAGCGCTTCAACCTGAGAATGTGATAGGTTTGATCCTGCCTTACGGAGAAGCCTCTAAAGATGATGTTGAAGATGCTGAACTCATCATAAAACATATCGGCATAAGATCTATGACCATAGACATCTCCCCTATGATCGATCCATATTATTCTCAGCACCCTACAGAGAATAAGGTTTTAAAGGGAAATAAGATGGCCCGGGAAAGAATGTCTATCCTGTATGATTTCTCCGAAAGAGAACAAGCTCTGATCTTGGGCACCAGTAACAAAACCGAGCTTCTTTTAGGTTACGGAACGATCCATGGAGATATGGCATGTGCGATCAATCCCTTAGGGGATCTTTATAAAACCCAGATCAGACAGATGGCAGAACACTTAGGCGTGCCGGAGAGAATAAGAAAAAAGGCACCGTCAGCAGGTCTTTGGGCCGGGCAGACTGATGAGAAGGAATTGGGACTAACCTATGATCTTATTGATAAGATACTTTTTCTGCTGGTCGATGAGCGTAAAACCCCGAAAGAAATTATCTCATTAGGTTTTTCCAGAGATGATGTAAACAGGCTCATATCGCTTATAAAATGTTCTGAATTCAAAAGAAAAATGCCTCCAATAGCTAAACTCTCCCAAAGAACCGTAGGACTTGATTTTCTTTATTCTTATGACCGGGATAAATAGGGCATAATGACCCAGACAAGACCTAAAAAAAACAAGCCGGGCATTTTATATATTGTTGCCACCCCAATAGGAAATCTGGAAGATATCACGATCCGGGCTCTCAACATCCTGAAATCAGTATCAATAATCGCCTGTGAGGACACCCGCCAGACCCTAAAACTGCTTAACAGATATGACATAAAAAAAAAACTCATCAGCTATTTCCAGCCAAAAGAACACACCAAGATTCCCCTGATCCTTAATCATCTGGAACAGGGCGAGGATGTTGCTCTTGTTTCAGATGCAGGCACACCGGGCATCTCTGACCCAGGTTACCTGCTGATAAAAAAAACTCTGGAAAAAGGTATAAAAGTCATCCCCATACCAGGAGCATCTGCTGTTACAGCCTCACTTTCAGCCGCCGGGCTTCCCACCCATAAATTTCTGTTTCTGGGATTCCTTCCTCCAAAAAAAACCGCGGCGGATAAACTTCTGGAATCCCTGAAAGATGAGACCGCCACCCTGGTTTTTTATATCCCGCCCAGGAAGATCCCCGTTTTTCTCGCCCAAATAGAAAAAAAGTTGGGCGACCGTGATATCGTTATAGCCAGGGAACTTACGAAGATCCATGAATCCTTTCTGCGCGGATCCCCCGGAATTCTGATCGAAAGGATCCGTAAGATCCCCCTAAAAGGAGAGGCTACCCTGTTGATCTCTGGAAGCGGGCAGAAAAAGAAAAAGTAGGGCTCCAATCTTTTTTATTAAATATATAAAATTATTTTTTTAGATATACTTGACAAAATAACACTCATATATTATATTATAAACGTACTCAAATTCAGGAGGTTTTAAAATGGCTATTATTAGATGGGATCCCTTTAGAGACATCGTTACTCTTAGGGAAAAGATGAATCGGCTTTTTGAGGACGTGGCTTCAACCAGAGGAGAGAACAGAGATCTAGTAGGCAGTACATGGTGTCCTTCATGCGATATCTATGAAACTGAAAATGAGATAGTGGTAACTGCTGAGCTTCCTGGAGTAAAGGAAGAAGATATCGAGGTTAAGATCGAAGATAACACTCTGACCCTTAAAGGCGACAGAAAGCTGGAAAAAGAGGTAAAAGAAGAGAATTACCATAGGATCGAAAGGGCTTACGGATCTTTTCATAGATCATTTAGTCTTCCTTATTATGTAGATCAGGAAAAGATCAAAGCAGAAAGTGAAGATGGCATCTTAAAGATAACTCTTCCCAAGAAACCTGATTTGAAACCGCGAAGCGTGAAAGTCCTCAAGCCCACTAAAAAACAAAAAGAAGAAAAGAAAAAATAAGCCTTCTTAAGTTAATCTTAACGCCTGCGGCCTAAAAACCGCAGGCGTTTTTTTAATTATGTACCGCTTGAGCAATAGTAATACAACGCACTTCCTTTGCTCCGGATTTCTTTAAGACCCGGCTGCATTCATTAATGGTAGCACCGGTAGTAAACACATCATCAATGAGCAGTACAGTTTTTCCAGCCAGCAACGCCGGCTTTTTAACCCTATAAGCGTTTTTCACGTTCTCCCATCGCTGTTTGGATTCAAGCGTGGTTTGAGCAGCGTTATTTTTGGTTTTGACCAAGATGTTATCCATACAAGGGATGGAATGCTTTTTCCCCAACCACACAGCAATTTCTCTGGCTTGATTGAAACCTCTTTTTCTTTCTTTCCGGGGATGAAGGGGTACAGGTACAAGAAAATCTGTACCCAGAAATAACGACTCATCCCGACTTAAGCTCCGGCTGACAAAATCAGCCAATCCTTTTCCCAGAATTTTAAACTGTCTGTATTTATAAAGAAGTATGACATCCTTTAATTTCCCCTGATATAAACCGCAGGAGCGGTGCCTTGAGTAAGCCTTTTTATTTTCTATACAGGAACTGCAAATATGGGATTCACCTGTCCCGCTGAAAAATCGTCCACAGCACATACAGTAGGATGATCTGTGCGGAACGAGGCTTTCCATACAGGACTGGCAGACAACTTTTTCTCCAGGATTTTGGAGCAGTTCCGAACATAATTGGCAAAAAGAAGGAAAAATGATTAATTCAGCTGATTTTAGGATAGAAGGAAATAATCTAGCAAAAATAGAACTCACTAAGACTCTTCTTCTTCCTTCTGCTGGCATTCAATGCAGTAATGCGTCCAGGGAACGGCATTCAATCTTTTCAGATCGATCCTTTTTCCGCACTTCTGACAGTATCCATAGGCTCCTCTTTGAATTCTCTTTAACGCATCATCGATCATCAGCAGCTGGGTTCTTTCAGTTTCGGTCAGGCTTAAGAGGAATTCTTTGGTGTAAGAGCTTTCTGCCTTATCTCCCACATCTTGGGCGATCCCGCTCTCTACTGTTTTACTTTCATTGTAAATCTCACTCAGTTCGCTGCTGATCTCTTGTTTTCTTTCAACCAATTTTTTTTGTAATTTTTCAATTTCTTTCGCACCTAATTTTTCCTCTTTATTTGGCATATTGACTCCTTTGTAATATGGATATTGCACGATATATTTGCTCTAAAAGCATGACTCGACTCAATTCATGCGAGTATGTCATTTTTGAAAGGGAAAGAAGATAATCGGCTTTAGATAAAATTTGATTTCCTAATCCTAAAAATCCTCCCACTACAATGGTTATGATCTTTCCAGTCCTGGCCGAAGTTTTATCAAGGAATCGAGCGAATTCATTTGATCTCAATTCTTTTCCAGTATCGGTTAAACAGACAACAAAATCGTCTTTAATGTGCCTTTCCAGATTGGCCGCTTCAATCTCCAAAATCTTTTCTGAATACTTCTCAGATATTCCTTTAGCTTCCTTGGTTTCAATCAATTCACATTTAGCTTTCAAATTGATCTTTCTAAGGTAGCTGTCCTGAAGATTTTTCAACTCCGGATCAGATGTTCTACCCGGCCATAAAATTTTAAGACGTATCATTCTCTTTTAATCCCTATCCACAACGTTTCAACCATAGATAAAAAAACGAGTCAATACAAAATAAGTTGTTAAAGTGAAAAAGTCAACCCATTTTTAAACCTATTTTTAAAAACAGTCTTTTCACTCTTTCCAATCGGGGCAATGCCACCCTGATCTGCCACGCTAATAATTCAATCTGGGACTGTCCCCCCATAACTTTTCCAATAAATA
>CAZLBV010000190.1:0-5637 GCA_964557845.1 uncultured Eubacteriales bacterium
CTTCCAGTAAAATGAACTCCAGCCAGAGCGGGCTGTTCTAACACAGGATCGCCCACATACCTTCCCGGGCCGGGTATAAAATTAATGACCCCGTCAGGAACCCCGGCCTCTTTCCACATTTTCATCAAAAAATAAGCGGAGTATACCGCGGAAGATGCCGGTTTCCAGAGTACCGTATTACCCATCATGGCAGGAGAAGTCGGCAAATTGCCTGCGATCGAAGTAAAATTGAAGGGAGTAACGGCAAAGACAAATCCTTCCAGCGACCGGTACTCCATATAATCCCAAACACCCCTGACAGATCCCGGCTGTTCGGCATAGATCTGGCTCATATAATAAGGATTGAACCTGTAAAAATCGATCAATTCACAGGCAGAATCTATCTCCGCTTGGTGAGCGGTTTTCGACTGCCCGAGCATGGTGGCGGCATTGAGAATATAACGATATTTACCTGCCAGCAGCTCTGCAGCCCTTAAAAAAATAGCGGCCCGGGAAACCCAGTCCATCTCAGACCAATCTTTCCAGGCCTCCATGGCTGCCTTGGCCGCCAATTCCACTTCTTGGGCGCCTGCCTTATGATATCTGGCTAAAAGATGTTTATGATCATGGGGGCAAGGACAATCGGCAAAATTTCCGGTTTTAACTTCTTTACCACCAATAATAAGCGGGATCTCAATTTCTTCACCCAGCATTTTTTCCATATGCTCTGTTAACTCTTTCCTTTCAGGCGTCCCTGAAGCATAACTATAAATTGGTTCATTTGCGGGAAACGGAACCTTGATTATACCATTCATTTAAAATTCTCCTTTTTTACAAAATTAAACGTATATATTATTTAATATAATATCTGCTTTTAATCCGATAATCAACTCGCAAATCTTCCAATGATCCAGATCACTATTGACCCGGCTGAACTTAACGCTAAAGCCCAAGCCGGCTGCTTGAGCGAAACCTTTTTCAAAGAAACTCCGATCTTAAAACCTAAAGGAGACAAAAAGAAAGAAACAAAAGCCAACAAGCTTCCTTCAATAAAAATATGGTCTATCATCTTTTGATTTCCATTGGAGATCCAGTATTTATAACGAAACACATAAGTCATGAGGATACCAAAGACCGCATTATTGGAAAAGGCAGCAGCTGATCCGTTTAAAGCCTGCTGGAAATAACTATCTGTTTTTTCCCTTAAAAGTAGAGATGAAATCAGATCAAAAATGAAACCCAGTATAAAGATAGCAGCCAAATGGCAGTAAAAAGGGGCTACATGGACTAATTTGAAGAGCAGCGCGATAATCCCGACTATAGTAGATGAACCTGGCTTATTGATCAATCCTCTCGATACAGCAAGGATAAAAACCGCTATCGCAGTAAGTATCAAAGATGTAGACTTCATCTCGCGAGTGGATAAAAATTCCCCGGTTATTAATTCATTGATCCCCCACAACGAACCAAAAAAAAGAATCCAGGGTAAATCCTTTATTGTAATCAGGTTTTTAGAGCCCCAAGTCATCAGAGATTCCCTGCATAGCTTTAAGACATACTGCTATAAATTCATCCAGATCCATCCCTATACTAGTGATCTGCTCGATATCTTCTCTGCGTGCTCCCCTGGCAAAACTCTTCTCTTTATAGCGCCGTTTGATAAAATCAACGTCCACATTCTTGAGCTTCCTGCTGGGGTGCATGAGTGCAGCCGCAACTATAAGACCAGTAAGGGGGTCGATGGAATAAATAGTCCGATCCATTATGCTTTCACACGGAACTGAACCGGCATGGGCCTGAATGGCATGGATAATGTCAGACTCGATTCCCTTATCTTTAAGAATCACCGCAGCTTCTAGGGTATGTTTTTCTGGATCTTTTTCGGTGATCTCATAATCCAGATCATGCAAAATACCGGCAAGTCCCCATCTATTCATATCTTCACCTAATTTTTCCGCCATCGCGCGCATACAAGCCTCAACCGACAAAGAATGTTTTACCAGATTTTTATTTTTAAGATATTGTTTAACAAGGGTTAAAGCTTCTTCTCTTTCCATATTGATCTCTCCTTTTTTTAAAAAAACCGGACGCTTATTTCATCCTACCTTTTCTATACTATTCTCTGCTGGTTTTTCCTCCTCCGGTTTTTTCTGGATAGAATAATAGATCACTGCTGTTTCTTTATCATCCTCATCTTCAACCAGAACATCTATGACATAGACACCTGTTTTTTCCGGTATCCATATCCAGGTATTCTCGACCGATTTATCTTGAACGACTTTTCCTTCCGCCTCATTTCTAATATACATGGGCAGCCAGTAATACTCAAATTGAATGACAGGGATCAAGCTGAATTCATAAGTAGGATTCTGGAAACCCACAGCACTGACTATGAATTTAATCTCCTCACCTGTAAACTGAGGACTCGGTTTTTCCGGTTTCAAAGTAATTTTAATTTCTTCTTTCTCAATTTTGTAGAACAGCTCAGCAGAAGCTTTTTCTTTCTCATCGGTCACGGTGACACCAATAATATAATATCCTATATCTTCCGGAAACCAGGACCAGATATTTTCTTCCGATTTTTCCTTGACAACATTCGATTCCTCTGCCCGCAGATAAATAAATCCGTAATGCATTAATCCGATTTTATATACCCGGGTAAGTGTAAATTCATATTCAGGAAGATAAAATCCTGTAGGTGTGGCTGTCATGATTATTTCCTGGTTTACTTTAGACGGAGAAATTAAAGAAGGCGTCAGCGTCACCTTTACTTCTTTTTTCAAAAATATTAATTTCCCTTTATCCTCCCTATCATCATAAGTATTGATCATCAGAAAGGGAGAATGCCATACCGGATTGGATCTGACCTCTTGGCCTGCTTCATGACTACCGATGATCTTTCCTGTATTAGTATCGAAACACCTGATCACCTTAGACATTGAAGTTACTACCAACCTGTCCTTAACGATCTCCATCATGTAAGCAGATCGCGAGGGCACAATATTCCACCAGAGGATGTCTCCTTTTTGCCTATTTAAACAATACAGCACGCTATCCCAGGCAACAAAGTACAGCTTGTTCTCATCATGTAAAATCGGAGACTTGACCTGAGCTCCACATTTTATCTTCCATTTTCGTTTTCTTTTATTGATATCAATACAATGGAAATATTCATCCTGAGTGCTGAAATAGAGCAAATTCTCATCAAGGAGTAAATACGATCTGATCTTGTCTTCACATTCAAAAGCAAATCTTAACTTTCCATTATGATCTAATCCATAGATCTTCTGATCATCACAGCCGAAAAGAACCAATCCCGGCCCTACGGCAGGATGGGAATAGATTCCCTGATCGGCTTTAAACCTCCACTTTCTTTCACCAGAAGACCTGTCATAAGCAAAAAAAGCACCGGCAGCCGTACCCAGATAAATATGATCCTCAAACTCGACAATTTCAGAGGTAACTTTTCCGCCTATCTGGGTTTTCCAGAGAAGATCTCCTTCCTGAGAAACACAAAATAACTGATTACTACTGTCAACGATATAGAAACTTTCCTGTCCTGGAAATATCCTGCTTTTTAAATTCTGTTTTGTTTTAAACTCCCATAATACCTTTCGATCCGTCACGTCCACACAGCACACTTTACCCTTCTTGGTCGAGAAATAGAGCTGATCCCCTTTCAAATAAGCGAAATCAATAATCTCACCCTGATAGCTAAGCTCTTCATCAGCAATCAATGGAAAAATCAATCCTTCCGGATAAGGCTTGACTCCCCTCTTGAAGAGGGAACAGCAGTTTAAAACCAACAGACAAAATATAACAAAGACAATTTTTCTCATCTTTTTAAAGAGAGGTATGATAGCATTTTTTACCTAAAGTTTACATAGGAAAACTCCTGGTAAATTTCAATGCTCTCCCATCCCGAGTAGTATTAAATGGATAATCATGTTAGAATACCGGATCGAACATCGGAGACAATTCAGGCAATATGGTTAACTATATTCTACTCTACAAGATCCGGAAAAAAATAAAGGCGATCATTAAAGAAAAAATTGCAGATGATGAACTGGCAACCACTGAGAAATCTTGTGTAAGCTGTCTTGTCGATGAAATAAGCTGGGAAGTATATTATCTCCTCAAAGAAGAAAAAATAAAATAGCCACCCCCTTGATCAAAGGGACTTTTTCCTCTTTCTTTAAGTCTTTTTCCGGTTTTTGCTCTGGCTCTCGCTGTTTTCCCTCCTAATTTTATCTTTGATCGACTGCCACCAATCCATTCTCTTTTGTATTTCCTTCTCAAATCCAAGGTTTCCGGGGAAATAATATCTTTTGCCTTGTAATTTATCAGGCAAAGTCCCCATGACAGTAGTAAGCGATTCATGGTCATGGGCATACTGATATCCCTGGCCATATCCCGCTTCCTGCATTAGGCGAGTGGGTGCATTTCTTAATTGAAGAGGAACAGGCTCTTGAGGACTGTCCTTTACCTCCTTCATCACACGATTAAATGCAGAGTAAACCCGATTGCTCTTGGGAGCAGAGGCTAAATAAATCACGGTTTCTGCCAAGGCAAGATCCCCCTCAGGAGATCCAATAAACTCATAGGTCTCTTTCGCATGTAAAGCAACCGCCATGGCTTGAGGATCTGCCAGTCCGATGTCTTCTACGGCAAATCTAACCAATCTCCTTAAAATATAAAGAGGGTCCTCTCCTCCAAACAGCATCCTTGCCAGCCAGTACAGGGAAGCATCAACATCGCTATTACGCATACTTTTATGTAAAGCAGAGATAAGATTAAAATGCTCTTCTCCTGATTTATCATAGATCAGGACCCTTCGCTGGAGAGCTTCTTTGACTAACTCCGCAGTGATAATCCCCTTATCTGCCAGATTAGCAGATATCTCCAAAGAATTTAAAGCCCTCCGGGCATCTCCATTACTATAATCAACGATCATTTGCAAAGCTTCCTCATCGATTTTAAGAGAGGGTTTTTTTACGCCTTTTTTTTCATCAAGGAGAGCTTCCCTTATTATCCTTTTTAAGGTCTCATCCGATAATGGATTCAAAACCAGAACTTTGGTTCTGGAAAGCAGTGGGGCGATGCCTTCAAAAGAAGGATTTTCTGTGGTCGCTCCGAATAAAATGACATCTCCCCGCTCGGTATAAGGAAGAAAAGCACCCTGCTGAGCTTTATTGAAGCGGTGTATCTCATCGATGAAGATAACGGTGGGATTACCATACATTGCCTTATGACTTTCAGCCTCTTTCATGAATTCTTTTATTTCTTTGATCCCGGATAAAACCGCGCTAAAAAATTTACAGGGCAGCTTAAAGTGATCTGCCAGAATAAATCCCAGAGTGGTTTTCCCTGATCCAGGAGGGCCCCAGAATATTAGAGAGATCAACTGTCCGGACTCTATCAGCTGGGTGAGTATTTTCCCTTTTCCGATCAGATGGTCCTGCCCGTAAAATTTATCCAAAGAAGTCGGACGCATCCTTTCAGCTAAGGGAACATATCTCTTTTCTTTATCCTTCTGCATTATTTTTTTTTCAACCAGATTATACCAAAATTCTCCACTTTATTACCAATAGAAGATCCCCCAAAATTTTCCAAATATTTGATTTATATTATTTAATTACAAGCAAATAGATTATGGTT
>CAZLBV010000191.1:0-16629 GCA_964557845.1 uncultured Eubacteriales bacterium
GCAGGCAAAGCATCACTTCCGATCCGCATGGTATTATGTAAAAGCTGAAGAGAGAAAGTCAGGGTTAAAGCAGCAGCTACCACTCCTATTAATCCACCGATCTGCATCCGCCATGGAGTCCCACCAAGAATATGACCCACTTTCCAATCTTGGATCATATCTCCGGCAACCCCAGCAACACAACAAACAACAGCAGCAACCCCTAAAACTGCAGCGATCCCTTCGATACCTTTTTGTCCCATGATAACCATCATAAGAGCGGCAATAAGCAGAGTCGTTAAGGTCAACCCGGAAATAGGATTAGATGAGGATCCGATAATCCCTACTAAATATCCGGCGACAGCTGCAAAAAGAAGCCCCATGATTATCATTACCAATGCTGAAACCAAGGATGATCCGATGTTATTGGTGAAGAGGTTATAGATGTACACCATTGGTATGATAAGGATTACAATGGCAAGAATTATGGATGGGAAGGGAAGGTCTTTATCTGTTCTGTCGGTTTCGGCTCCACCTTCTAGCTGGGCTTTCTTAACGTCAGTAAAAGACCTGCCGATACCTGTAATCAGGCTTTTTCTCATCTTAAATAGCGTATAAAAGGCACCAACAAGCATGGCCCCGACAGCAATTGGTTTAATTTGAGCATTGTAGGCTGAGATTGCCAGGTTTGTCCAATTTCCATCGAAAGAGGTAATGATCGTATTAAGGTCTCCGCTGAAAAACAAAAGAATAGGCATTAAGCATAACCAGCCTAGCACACCCCCGGAAAAGGTCAGAGCTGCCAGTTTGGGGCCTATGATGTATCCCACACCGGTCATGGCTGCATTTGCTGCCGGAGATTCGATGAACATCCGGCCTCTTATCTGGGCAGTTTCAGGAGTTTTATATCTGAGGACATTATCACCATCAAGATAACTGATACGGGATAAACCTGGTATGTTAAAAACACCCCTTACATAAGGTTTGATTAATTGAATTCCGTTTTCACTGGTGAAGAATTCGATAAATCCGCCTAATCCCATAGCCCAGAACATATAGGCAGCATTGGACCCGCTCTTTTGTCCGGTTTTTACCATTTCGGCGCAGGCGACACTTTCCGGAAAGGGAAGTTCGGTATCCTGGACTAAAGTTCTTCTTACTAATATGATTAAAAATACCCCAAGAATTCCTCCAACCAGCATGAGCAGAGAAGATTTGAAAAGGTCGAATTTTTGCCATACTGGAGGGCTGGTAAGAAGAAAAGCCGGGATCGTAAAAACAGCTCCGGCTGCTAGAGCTTCACCAACCGCACCAGTGGTTCGGGCAAGGTTTTCTTCTAATATTGGTCCTTTTAAAGGACGAAGAATAGCCATTGAGATTACAGCTGCTGGAAAGGTAGCCGCTACCGTCATTCCAACCAGCAGACCTAAATAAGCATTGGCTGCTCCTAAGATTATAGCCATGATAATGCCTAAGAGCACGGCTTTAAAGGAAATTTCCTTCATATCCTGCTCAGGTGAGATATAAGGCTTAAAGGATTTATCACTCATTCCTTCCTCCTAGGTACCGGGTTAATGGTTTTTTTATATCTTTCTGAAGAATAAAAATCAAGGAAAAAATGAGTGATTCGATTTATTTTCTTGATTTTAATTGCCTGTTAAAAGATTTTATGATAATAATTTGTGTGATAAGAGAGATGCAATGACATTTTTGAATTGGTTTAAAGAAAAGATATTTTGTGATCTCGCAATTGATCTGGGTACGGCCAATACTTTAGTTTTTCTAAAAGGGAAAGGAATTATTGTTCAGGAACCTTCGATCGTAGTAGTAAACAAGCAGACCGGAAAAGTGGAAGCTGTCGGAAAACGGGCCAAAGAAATGTTAGGAAAAACTCCAAACAGTGTTCTTGCGATCAAACCTATGAGAGATGGAGTTATTGCTGATTTTGAGATAGCGGAAAAAATGCTGGATTATTTTATTAAGAAAGCCACCAATAACCGGGGTTTTTTGCTTCGTCCCAGAATAGTTATCGGAATTCCGACCGGCATTACCCAGGTTGAAAGACGGGCTGTCAAGGATGTGGCCATGCGGGCCAAAGCCTCAGAGGTTTATTTGGTAGAACAGCCTATGTCCGCTTCTGTTGGTGCAGAACTGCCGATCTCTGAACCCACAGGAAACATGATAGTTGATATTGGCGGGGGAACTACCGATATTGCAGTCATATCCTTGACGGGGATCGTTTTCAATCATTCCATTCGAATTGCTGGCAATGAAATGGATGAGGCAATTATCCAGCATATCAAGAAAAAATATAATCTTTTGATAGGAGAAAAAACTGCGGAACAGGTAAAGATCCAAATAGGATCTGCATATCCATTGGAAGAAAACATGAATATTGAGATAAAAGGCCGGGATTTACGAGAGGGGATCCCTAAAACTATAGTTGTTGACGATCAGGAAATAAGAGAAGCCTTGGAAGACATAGTCATTGCCATTATTGAAGCGATTAAGGTAGCGTTGGAAAAAACTCCCCCTGAGTTATCCGCGGATATTATCGATAGAGGTATTGTATTGACCGGTGGAGGATCTTTACTGAGAAATATTGATAAACGAATCCGGGAAGAAACAAAATTGCCGGTTTTTATTGCTGAAGACCCTTTGATCACGGTTGTTTTGGGTGCCGGTATGATGCTGGATAACTTGGATCTTTTGAAAAAAATATCCTTAATATGATCGATATATTTATATGTCTTTGCCTTTAAGAAAAAATAAAAATCTTGTCGTTTTGATCCTATTGATTGTTTTTCAACTCATACTCATTTCTATTCAAGTTCCTTTAGGCAATGAACCAAGTTTATTTGAAAAGGCGATCTTCGCCATTTTTTCTCCTATTGAACATTCAATCCAGTTTCTGGTTGGATTTGTATCAAAAGGATGGAAAAATTATATATTTTTCCATTCAGTCCAAAAAGAAAATGAGGAATTAAGAAAAAAATTATTTTATCTTTCGCAGGAGAACACTCTCTTGAAAGTATTATTGGAAAAATCTGAACAAGAAAAAAAGATGAAAGAACTGCTGAAAGATAAATACGAGAATATAATTTCTGCACGTGTTATTGGGAGGGATGCAAGCAATGGCTACCGCTCAGTTGTGATCAATAAAGGATCACTTGATGGGATTGAAAAAGATATGGTAGTGCTTGATAAGAACGGATTTCTGGTAGGAAGAGTAGTCACGCCAATTACTTTCCGGGAGGCTCGCGTTCAGTTGGTTACAGATGAAAAAAGCGGAGTTGCGGTAGATATAACTGGAAAATCCGTAAAAGGAATTGTTACCGGTGATGGAAACGGAGCTTGCCTTTTAAATTATGTCCTTTCCATAGATGATCAGGTTTTACCAGGAGATGAAGTAATCACTAATGGAGTAGATGGGATATATCCGCCCAGTGTCGAACTGGGAGTCATCTCGGAAGTCAATGCCACATCATCGCTTTTTAGAAATATTCGAGTTAATACTCTCTGTGATATAGAGGGTTTAGACCATCTCGCGGTTTTAAGGATTAACACCAAGGAGTTTTTTTAGTTGTCTTTGTTTAAAGACATTGTGGAAGTGATCCTGGGAATTATTCTGGCTTTTTTAATATACACGCTGCTCTCGAGGATTTCCTTTAAGATCAATTTATTATTCAATATCTTTTTAATCACAACGATTTATTTTGCGTTTAAAAAAGGAGAGGTTGAAGGTGCTTTGATTGGAATGTTTTGTGGATTGATACATGATTCCTTTTCGATCGAAGTATTTGGAGTTGCGGGAATTTCAATGACTCTGACGGGATATTTGGCCGGGTATTTTCCAAAAAAAGTCAATGTATATTCTCCATTAAAAATGATACTTTTTATTTTTTTTCTGACTGTAATTAATCTGATTATATGGGCAGCAATGTATTCCTTTGTTTTTTCAGAAAATATTTTTGTGGGGGGTGGATATATTTTTTTCCAACCCTTAGCTACTGCTGTTCTGGGCTCGCTCATGATCTATGCATTGATTAGAGCTAAAGTTCTTACGTAAATTATGAATAATTGAGCATGAATAATAGCATTTATGAAGACCTGTCACTGATTTTAAAAAGATCCCGCAAAATATTTGTATTGGTTCAGATCGCTTTCATACTCCTTGTTCTGATATTGTGGAAAATCCAGATAATTGACCATGAGAAATATTGGGAGCTTTCAGAAGCAAACCGGTTGAGGGAAATCTCTGTTACTGCACAAAGAGGTGTAATAACAGATCGAAAGGGTGTCATTCTTGCGAAAAATATTGCATCCTATAAAGTATCCATTATTCGGGAAAACTGCGTTGATCTGGACAAGTCATGTATTAAAATAGCTAAATTGTTGAATCTGGAACCGGTTCTGATCAATCAGCGTATCGAAAAATTCAAGACCCTTCCGGAATTTCATCCTATTGTCATCAAAGATAATCTGACGCCTGAAGAAGTTGCCATTATAGAGGGCCGTAAGTTAGAGCTGCCTGAGCTTCTGCTTCAGTCAGAGCCGAAACGCAATTATCCTAAGGCTGCTTGCGCCTCGCATATATTAGGGTATGTGCAGGAACTGTCTTTATCTGAGCTCGATCTAGAAAAATATAAAGATAAGAAATTAGGTGATCTGGTTGGAAAAACTGGAATTGAGAAAAAATATGACGCTCAATTGTCTGGGAAAGACGGGCTGCTTATCGAGATTGTTGACAGTTTGGGGCAGACCAAGGAGAGGATTCAGGATCGTCCGCCAATATCAGGTGGAAAGATTGAATTAACCCTGGATTTTGATATCCAGCAGAAATGTGAAGAGTTGCTGAAAGGAAGAGAAGGTGCGATTGTAGTCCTAAACCCTACGAATGGTGAAGTGCTCGCCATGGCCAGTTATCCTGATTATGATCCTAATAAATTTATTAACCGATTTACACCCGAAGAATGGCTTGAATTAGTAAACAGCACTGAGTATCCATTAGAAAATAGAGCTACCCGGGGATTATATTCACCAGGATCAACATTCAAACCGGCTATGCTGTTAGCTGCTTTGGATTCAAAAACGATCACAGATAGAACCACATTTTATTGTCCGGGGTACATAAAGATCTATGGAAACAATTTTCTTTGTTGGAATAGCGAAGGGCATGGATCTGTAGATATTTACGAAAGCATACAAAACTCGTGCAATGTATATTTCTACAATCTGGGAAAAATGATGAAAATAGAAACGATCGCTGATTATGCCCGGAGATTTGGATTTGGACAAAAAACCGGGATTGATCTTCCTGATGAAAAATTAGGGATTGTTCCTGATCCTGAATGGAAAATGACTACTTCCAATACTCCCTGGTATTCCGGAGAAACGATCTCGGTTTCTATCGGACAGGGTCCCTTCCTGGTTACACCTCTACAAATAGCTGTTTTTACTTCCCTGATTGCAAATAGAGGGAAGGTTAGAATCTATCCCCACTTGGTAAGAGGGAATTCTGAACCGATGACTAATTCTTTGGATATTTCAGAAGAGATTTTTGAAAAAGTAATTGAAGGTATGTGGAGGGCGGTAAATAAGGAAGGAACTGCTAGGGCCGCACGTGTCGATGGGTTAGAGATTTGTGGAAAAACAGGATCCACTCAAACCATAAGCCGGGAAACAGCTGAAAGGCTGGCTGAAAAAAATATCGTTTTTAAGACGCACTCATGGTTTACAGGATTTGCTCCCAGAAATGATCCCAGGATCATAGTCACAGTATTGGTGGAATTTGGAGGAATGGGAGGGAGTACGGCTGCTCCTTTAGCCAAAGAAATTTTTGAGTTATATGAGCAGATACAATGGTAACAAGAACTCAATTTAGCTACCTTGATTGGGGACTTATAATCCTTTTGATAGTTAATTCCCTGATTGGGGTAGCTGCTATTTACAGTAGTTCTAGTCATTTAGTGGGGGACTATCCTGTAAAACAGATTATGTGGCTCTTAGTGGGTTTGGGAGCTATTTTCATCCTGATCACTTTTGATTACAATATATTGATTACCTATTCTCCCTATTTGTATATAGGATGTTTAATTCTGCTGATTTCAACCCTGGTGTTCGGTCATCTAATAAGTGGAGCTAAGAGTTGGATTAAGCTTCCCTTTTTTCAAATTCAGACGTCGGAGATAACAAAGATCGCCTTGATCCTATTTTTATCCAAAATATTTTCAGAGTATAAGGAACGAATGGTTAATCTAACCACTGGCTTGACCAGTGTTGTTGTCATTTTGGTCCCCTTTATTATTGTTGCCGTTCAACCAGACCTTGGTACGGCAGCTAGTTATTTGTTTATCCTTGCGGGAGCTATATTGTTAGCTGGATTGAACAAAAAAATAATTGTTATTATTCTGATTGTTGCCGTCATTTTCGGATACCTTGGTTGGACCTTTTTTTTAAAAGATTATCAACGAGTGCGGGTGAAGACTTTTTTCTTTCCAAAAGAGGACCCATTAGGTGTTGGGTATCACATAATTCAATCCAAAATAGCCATTGGTTCAGGTGGATTATCGGGAAAAGGATATTTAAGGGGCACCCAGAGTCAACTGCGTTTTCTTCCGGCAAGACATACTGATTTTATATTTTCTGTAATTGGAGAAGAATTTGGATTCATAGGAGTGGTGGTGGTTCTAGGTTTTTATTTTTCTTTTCTGGCAAGAATTTTTAAATCTGTAGGAAAATCAAGGGATAGAGCTGGAGTATATGTTATTTTTATGGTGGCGGTGATGTTGTCCTCCCAATTTTTAATAAATGTTTTGATGACTATAGGTCTGTTTCCGATTGCAGGTATTCCTCTGCCTTTTATCAGCTATGGAGGATCTTCTTTGTTGACCAACTTTTTAGCCGTGGGATTAGTCTTGAATATTAAAATGCGAAGATTTGTAAATTTGTAGGAACGATTAAGGCGGAGATTTGATAAAAAATAAACAAGAAATCGAGATAGAGAGTTTACTCAGAGGCATCCAGAAACCAGGAAGATACACCGGTGGCGAATTTAATTCAATTAAAAAAGACCCGGCCAAAGTTAAAGCCAAAGTGGCTTTGGTTTTTCCAGATGTATATGAGATCGGAATGTCCTACATTGGGCAAAAAATACTCTATCATTTAATTAATTCAAAGGACGAATATTTAGCCGAAAGGGTTTTTAGTCCCTGGATAGATCTAGAAAACAAATTAAGAGTCCAGAATGTACCACTTTTTTCGCTTGAGAATCGGATCCCGCTTTTTCAATTTGATATACTCGGTTTTTCTCTTTTGTATGAATTGAATTATACCAATATTTTGACCATCCTCGATCTCGGAAAGATTCCTTTACGATCACTGGATAGGGGAGATGCTCATCCCCTTATAATCGGGGGGGGGGCCGCGGCAGTTAATCCAGAACCGATTGCAGAATTTTTCGATCTATTTCTTATCGGGGATGGGGAGGAAGCAATTTTTGAGGTGTTGGACAACTATGTCCAATTAATTGACGGAGCAAAGAAGCGACCTGAGATTTTAGAGGAATTATCTAGGATAAAAGGCATTTATGTTCCCGCACTTTATGAAACATATATACCTGATGGGATATCTTTATCAGCCGTACGTCCTGTTAACAAAGCGATTTTTCCGGTAAGAAAAAGGATTCATTATCCTTTTGATGAGGCTCCTTTTCCTGATAAATTTGTAGTTCCTAATACTAAAATAATTTTTGATCGGGTTGCTGTTGAAATTGAACGGGGATGTCCGCAGAAATGCAGGTTTTGTCAGGCATCTCAGATATATTTCCCGCCCCGTATTAAGAATCCAGGATACATTATAGATAAAGTACTCAACAATGTAAACTCAACCGGGTATGAAGATGTTTCTCTCTCTGCTTTATCGGTAAGTGATTATCCCGGTTTAAAAGAAATGGTTGGATCCCTCATGCACATCTTAAGTGAGAGAAAGATTTCCCTTTCTCTGCCCTCTCTTCGTCCGGGAGGTTTAACAAGAGAAATAATGGAAAGTATTTTAAAAGTAAGAAAAACCGGTGTTACCCTGGTTCCGGAAGCAGGAACCGAGCGTCTTCGCCGGGTAATTAATAAATCACTTAATGAAGATGAGATCAAGGACGCGGTTGTACAAACATTTTCGCATGGATGGCATCTGATAAAACTCTATTTCATGGTCGGTCTTCCCACAGAGAATCAAGATGATCTTGTTGGAATAGTTGACATGGTTAAAACGATTTATGGTTTGGGGCGGAACATACTTAAGAGGCCTCCTCAAATAAATCTGAGTATATCTTCTTTTATTCCCAAACCCCATACTCCATTTCAATGGGTGGCTATGGATTCTGAAGAAAGCCTGAATGAAAAACATATTTTTTTAAGAAATAATCTGAAAAATATTCGATCGATTAAATTTAAGAATCATCCTGTCCAGAATTCTTTATTAGAGTGTGTGTTTTCTAGAGGCGACCGCCGGCTTTCTCCGATAATTTTGCGAGCATGGAAAAAAGGCGCCAGATTCGATGGATGGAGCGACCAATTTGATTTTCAACTGTGGAAGGATGCTTTTAAAATCGAAAGGCTTGATTATCAAGAATACCTTAAGAGAATTCCTGAAAGCTCAATACTTCCCTGGGATCATATATCTACAGGAATAAAAAAGGAATATCTCTTAAAAGAATTAAATAAGGCTTTAAAGGAGGAAAGGACAGATATTTGTGAAAAAACTGACTGTAAGGAATGCCTTGGCTGCCTCTATCCTCTGTGGTATAAAAAAAATTATACTCCTAAACAGTATCCCTCTTATTTACACGTAAATGAGCCTAAAGGTCAGTCGATCAAGACTCATTGTTACCGGATGTTCTATGAAAAAAAGGGGATCGCAAGATTTCTTTCTCAAATTGATGTGAATAACATTTTACAACGCACCTTAAGACGGGCAAATATCAAAGTATTAATTTCACAAGGATTTCATCCCAAGATGGTAATTAAAACTTTACCTGCTCTGCCTCTAGGAATGGTAGGAAAGGCTGAAGTAATTGAATTCTTGTCGACCAGTTTTATCTCTGTTCCTGATGATCTTCATCGGATCAATACTCTCCTTCCTGAAGGATTCCGTTTTTTCCGTGTAGAGGAAAAGTCAGAGAATGATCTTACTTTGACCAATGATATTGGGAGCATAATCTATTCTTTTGAGATTAAGGAAGAAGAGGTAAAGCAGACTGTTGAAGATAAAATTAAAGCCCTGCCGGAAAGTAGGAAAGGAAAGCAGGAAATTTCTGTGGTTGACCTGTTAAAAAGCTATTTTGATAAAAAAAACATTCCCTTTATTGATGTCAAATTTGATACCAGATCTGAAAAAATTGTCTTTGAACTGCCTTTTTCCAATAAAAAAATGGTTCGTGCTCAAGATATTGTCAGCGAAGTTTTTAATGTTTCCGAACCGGTTTATTTTATGGCAAGAGAAGGAGTACGGTTTAATAAGTCAGACATCAAAACATTTATACAACTGTCAAAAAATAAAACTTGAGTCTTTTTTATAAATAACCTTGACTGAATAGTTCCAGAATAATATCATTTCAAAAATTCAAGATGAATATAAGGAGGAAAGAGTGATTGATTTCAGTTTGACCGAGGAACAAATAGCCCTTCGGGATATGGCTCATGAGTTCGCTGCCAAAGAAATGAGACCCAATGCCGCCAGATATGATAAAGGAGATGAATTCCCAGAAGAAATTATGCAAAAAGCATTCGAGGTCGGATTTACTACCTGTGAAATACCTAAGGAATATGGAGGAGGCAATTTATCCCATCTAGATACCATAATAATCAGTGAAGAACTTGCATGGGGTTGTGCTGGTATGTATACAACTATAATGGCCAGTTCTCTGGCATTTACTCCCATAATTCTTTTTGGAACACATGAACAGAAACAAAAGTTTTTAACTCCTTTTACTGAAAAAATGTCTCTCGCGGCTTTCTGCCTAACTGAGAGAGAGGCCGGTTCGGATGCAGGTGCATTAAAAACTAAGGCAAAATTGGTTGGTGATGAATACATTATAAATGGGGCAAAATGTTTTACTACTAACGGTGGAGTCGCCAGTCTTTATATTGTTTTTGCTTTGACAGATCCGGAAAAGGGAGCACGAGGGATAAGCGCTTTTATCGTTCCTCGAGATACACCTGGGGTCGTCATTGGAAAAGAAGAAGACAAAATGGGGCATCGAGCCTCGAATACAACCGAAGTGTTTTTTGAGGACGTTAAGGTACCGGCTTTTAATCTTTTGGGTAAAGAAGGAATCGGGTTCATCATTGCCATGAAAACTCTGGATAAGACCAGAGCTCCTGTGGGAGCAGGAGGTGTTGGAGTTGCTCGGGCGGCTCTTGAATATGCAATTGATTATTCTAAGACCAGAGTTCAATTTGGAAAGCCAATTGCTCTTTTCCAACATCTTGCCTTTAAGATGGCCCAATATGCCACTGAGATCAATGCTGCGCGTCATCTGGTTTGGAATGCTGCTTGGCTGCTCGATGAGGGAAAACCATGTGGCAAGGAATCTGCCATGGCTAAATTTTATGCCTCTGATGTTGCCTGGAAAGTCGCCAGCGGATGTCTGGAAATATTCGGAGGATATGGGTATATGAAAGATTATCCTATGGAAAAACTGGTCCGGGACGCAAAACTGCTGCAGATCTATGAAGGAACTAATGATATCCAGAGATTGGTGATTTCGAGGGAGATTATAGGCCCCATTAAGAAATAAGAAGAAAAACGACAAAACATAGAGAATAAAGTCATAAAAAGAAGTTTAATTCAGAGTAAAAATATCTAATATTAGATCATTCAATATTTACTTGTTTAATAGACCAGGCGAATAAAAAGTTAGGGAAAAAACAATAAACGAAGGAAGTATTTTCTCTTTTGGGTATAAAAAGAGATCATACTTGATATAAAGCTGATTGATTACATGTCGTCTTCTGTAAAAAGTTCAGGAATTATACCTGTTACTTCAACGCCTGCACCTTTTGCGATATCGATGAGTTCCATTACTCTTTGAAAAGGGAGTGTTGAATCAGCTCTTATAAAAATGGTCTTGTCTTGTCTCACATCATATTGCTGTTTAAGATATTCAGCTACTTGGTCAAATTCAAATTCCATCTGATTAATATCAACTCTTCCGCTTTTAAGTAGAGTTGCCACAATAATGCCTTGAGGTGTAGCGCCTTGTTCCTGGGAAGTTTCCGGAAGTTTGACGTCAATACCTTTTTGCACCGTAGGTGTAATAACCATAAAAATGATAAGCAGCACCAATAAAACATCACAAAGAGGAACAACATTGGGTTCAGCTTTAGCCATATTTGCCTCCTTAATTCTACTCTTAACATAATTAATTTTAAGAAATAGCCCGAAAAAAGTCAAACTGTTATTTGATTTTTTTAGATTTGGTACTTATATTTAAATTGAAAAAGGAAAATTATTTTTTTTGAATGATTAAGTTAAAAAGGAGATACGCAATGAAAGAATTAAAAATTGAAGTTGCGGAAGTTAAAGAGAGGTGTGGAGCCAAACATAAAAAGGGAGATGTGTTTTATATCCGAGGAGAAGGAACCATACAGATCCCCAAAGGGAAGAAATTTTGCATCTATGCGATCAACAGCATGTTTCCGTTTCTTACCACAAAACAGCACGAAGATGAGCTCCCTAATGATAACTGGGTGAAAGAGACAGAATATCTCTGTTGTCCTGACCCCAAGGGAGTTGTCTTTAAAATAACAGCTCTATGAGTCTTTATTAAGAGAAAGTGTGAAAAGGATTTTTCTGGCATCATAAACAATTATCAGTGCTAAGATTATCAAGATAATACTGATGGCAGCTAAAAAATACCCGCCGGCTCTGAAAAAATTAATCCCTTGATAGATAAGAGCAGCTAAGGTTGTCATCAACATAAAATAGGCAGGAATGATCGTATATTTTTTAGGTCTTTTAACACCTACCAAATAAGAGGAAACAACGATCAGTGCAAGGGCAGCCACCAATTGATTGGAGGCTCCAAATACCGGCCAGATAGCTTTGTATCCTTCTGTAGCTCCTAAGAGCGCAGCTAAGATAAGAATAATGGCTGATGATACCCATCTGTTCTGCAAAACTGGATACTTTTTATTCAGAAGCTCACTGAAAATGAATCGACCTAAACGGGTTCCTGTATCTAATGAAGTAAGTACAAAAGCATTCAACATGACCATACCGAAAAAAGTCCCAAAAACCAGGGTGAGACCGGGGATAGAAGAGAGGAGTTTGCCAAAACCAACTGCAAAGGCTTGAATAGGATCTCCCATTTCTGTCATCAAATATTGAAATCCAAATTGCTTATCTATGCCGGCCGGATCCCAAGTAAGGGCTGCGGCGGCAATAAAAATAACTAATCCGGCCAGAGCCGATTCGGTAAGCATACCTCCAAAACCTATCATTTTGCCGGCTTTTTCTGTAGGAAGCTGCTTGGCAGTGGTACCGCCTGCGACTATGGAATGGAAACCTGATATCGCCCCACAGGCAATGATCACGAATAAGATCGGCCACAAGGGGCCACCTTTGCTATTAAAAGAGATAAAAGCAGGGGCTTGGATCGAAGGGTGAGTGAAAATTAGACCTAAGTAACCAACTCCTAGTCCAAGGAACAAGATCCAGGTGCTTATATAATCCCTCGGCTGGAGTAAAAACCAGACCGGTAAAGAGGATGCAAACAAGCTGTAAATAATCAGCACGTAAAACCATATGGAAAGCGGAGAAAGGCCCATGACCTGATCAGGCAGGCTGATGGGGTAATTTTGTCCTAAGTAGATAAACGAGAATAGAAGTACCAGAGCCAGAATAGTAGCGGCCACGACATTGAAATTTTTTTTATAGATCAGCCAACCCATTACCATAGCTATAAATATCAAGCCAAACGTCGGGATCACTATTTGGGGTTGGGAGACCAGAGTTTGAGAGGCAACTACAGCAAAAACAGCAATGACTAAAGCCAAAGTCAACCATAAAAACAGAGAAAAAATGATCTTTGTTCGTTTTCCTAGTGTTTTTTCTGAAATATCTGCCAGGGAAGTCCCTTTATTATGAACCGATACCATCAAGGAAGTATAGTCATGGACGGCACCCATGAATACACTCCCGACAGCTATCCAGATAAGAGCTCCCAACCAGCCGAAATAGAGAACACCAAGAAGAGGCCCTAAGATCGGCCCGGCACCCGCGATAGAGGAAAAATGATGCCCAAATAAAAGCGATTTTTTGGCCGGGGAATAATCGATGCCGTCACATAGCTCATGTGCAGGCGTCGGCCGGCTGTCATCAACTTGGGCCACCTTTTTCACTATGATATTTCCATAGATCTTGTACCCCGCGACAAGCCATAAGATAAGGATTGCAGCGATTATTAATACATTCATTTTTTAACTCTATAATATAGAAAAGCTGTCAATCCTATGAAAACAATAAGCGCGACTATATCTCCAAGGCTACCCGGCCATACAAGGCCGATTCCTTTTGGTTTAGCCTTTATTATAAAGGCATAGAGAGCCACCAACACCATGGTTATACCTTCGCCGGCGATGAACCCCGATCCAAGCAGGATTCCTTTTTCGCTCTTCTTTTTTTTGGCCTTTTCGTCGCCAGATTTTTTCTCTAAGAAAAATCGGAGCATCCCGCCTACATATATGGGTGTCATCGTAGAGAGAGGAAGATAGATTCCCACAGCAAATGGCAGCGAGGGGATCCCCACGAGTTCTGCAACGACCGCGAAAGCGCCTCCGATCATCACTAGTCCCCAAGGGAGGTCTCCACCGAGGACACCTTCAATGACGGTTTTCATCAAAACAGCTTGAGGTGCGGGCAGTGTTTCCGACATAAATGTAAAGGATTTTCCTAAAAGCCAAACTGCCCCTGCGATTGCAAAGGCGGAGGTAATGACTCCCAACAATTCTGAAGCCTGCTGCCGTTTGGGGGTGGCTCCGATAATATAACCTGCTTTCAAATCCTGAGAAATATCACCGGCTATAGATGCACCTACGCACACTACTGTACCTACAGTCAATGCTGCTGCTTGACCAAAGATATCGGTCCAACCAAGGGCATAAAACAATAAACTTGTTCCTAAAAGTGTGACAATAGCCATGCCAGAGGTCGGATTGGAAGAAACTCCTACCATCCCTACGATCCTGGAGGAAACAGTAACAAAGCAAAAAGCAAAAAACACAATGCATAATGCAGCGATGGTGCGAATAATCAAGGAAGCACTGACCCCTATTAACTGAGGTGTTAAAACGATTACCAGGATCACGATCAATACACCCAATCCTAAAACCGTGATAGGAAGGTCTGAATCGGTTCTTTTTTTCTCTTCCTGAAAATTGGTTCTTTTTATTTTAAGATCATTGATCCCCATTTTCAGGGAATTATACATAGTAGGAATGGATTTGAATATGGTAATGATGCCGGCTACCGCCACCGCTCCGGCGCCGATGACCCGGATATATTTATCCCAGATCTCAGAAGCCGACATTTCAGTGATCATGAGAACTTTTTCCGGAAATAATGGAGAGCTGAGATGTTCACCGAAATAAGCGATCAAAGGAATTATTCCCAGCCAAGAAAGCAGGCCTCCGGCTACCATGATCGCAGCTATTCTGGGTCCTAAAATATATCCCACTCCTAAAAGTGCAGGGGTTGGTTCCATTCCAAGCTGGGCTTTTTTAAGAACAGGAATTTTTAGGGCGATCGATTCAGGCCACAAGTGAAGAAAGCTGCTGAGGAATTTAAGAAAAGCACCGATACCCAATCCAAGAAAGACATTCCTGGCTTTAGCTCCTCCTTCTTCGGCAGAAATTAGAACTTGGGCAGCCGCAGTCCCTTCTGGATAGGGGAGGGTGCCGTGTTCTTTGACAATAAGGGCTCTTCTTAAAGGGATCATGAACAAGACACCTAAAATACCACCCAACATCGCCAATAATCCGATTTTTCCTATACTCGGATTAAATCCCCAAATAAAGAGAGCCGGGATAGTAAAAATAATACCCGATGCGAGTGAGGAGCTGGCCGATCCTGTTGTCTGGGCAATGTTGCAGTCCAGTATAGAACTTTTGCCTAAAATAGGGGTCAAAAGACGGAAGACTGCTACGGAGATAACGGCCAAGGGAATAGCTGTACTTATGGTCAATCCAACGCGCAGCCCTAAATATGCATTGGCGGATCCAAAAATAACGCCGAATACAGCTCCAATAATAACGGCTTTAAGGGAAATATCCTTATAAGATGTTTTTTCGGGAACATATGGCTGAAATTCAGACATAATTAACTCTCCCTATTCCAAAATTAAGACAGCAGTCTATCACAAACAAATAGATGAAACAATGTAAAAAGATAAAAGAAGTTCTCGACTAAAATTATTCTAAAGGATAAGCCGTTCGATCGTTTTATCCCAAGTAATGTTTGAAATGAAATTTTTTGCATTTTGGCCCATTTGTTCAGCCAGTTTTATATCATTCGCCAGGATGTCAATTTTTTCTGCAATTTTTTCAGGAAGGCTCTCACATATGTAACCCCTCTGCCCATGTTTTACTAATTCTGTGGGGCCTCCGCTATCTTCTGCCGTGATAACACATTTTGAACTTGCAAAAGCCTCTCCGGTTACAAATCCGTAATCTTCTCGAAAAGGTGCAAAGTAAACGGCTCGACAGTTCGCGAAATGTCTGAGTATTGTTTTATCATCTGATTTACCGATAAGAGATATTCTTTTTTCCAGTTTATTTTCCCGGATCAAACTCATTAAATTAGCGTATTCGGGGCCGCTGCCGGCAATTACAGCTTTAAATTCCTTATTTTTCATATATTTAAAGGATTTGATCAGCAGGTCCAGTCTCTTCATTCTCTGAAGGCGGGAAACAGTGAAAATATAGTCTGCATAATCATTGGTATAATAGTCTCTCTGAGGGGGAGGAGGAAACAATACTTCAGAGGGAATGTTTCCCCATTTTTTTAAACGCTGTTGGATAGTTTCCGATTGGGCAAAAATTTTATCTACATTATGTTTTAAAAGATAGTTGTCGATTATCCGAATGATCTGCTTTCTGGCAGATTCTTTGAGTTTACCTTTCCAGCTCAGTTGAGATTTGAGGTCTTCCCAGAGGTCGTAATATTCCCTTAGTCTGTGGTTCAGCCAGCAGACATGCCTGTCGTGTCTAACAGCAAAAGAAGGAAAGCGAAAGGAGATCACTTGGTGTACTCTTCTTCCAAGTCCATCTATTTCAACATCGGTAAAGAAGTTAGCCAGATATGCACGGAACTGTCTCCCAAATCTATTTTGGGGAGTGAGAACTAAATCAGCTTCATACCCATGATCTAACAAGGCTTGAACAGTACATCTGGCAATAGTTAGGTGGCCTCCTTCTACGAAGGGGACATCTGAGGTTACAACAAGAATTCTTTTTGAATGTTTCATGTTAATTTAATCGAGTATTCAATTTTAACATTATTTCGGACTTATTTTCATAGTAAAATATTTTTAAATCAATTAGCCTGGATTATTCACGAGTCGAGATTGGTTCAGTTACAAGGCGTCGGCGGGTG
>CAZLBV010000192.1:0-8355 GCA_964557845.1 uncultured Eubacteriales bacterium
TCAAGAGCCGTCGCTTAAAATAATCCAGACATGTTATACAAATCAGGCGATTCTTAACGAGGTCCGCTTATTCTTCTGATCCGCGTATTGGTCGCCCTCTTTGGATTTTTTTTCCGTTGATTCTTTGTGTTTTTTATTTGCCGGTTTTTCGATCGGATCCGGTTCTCGCCTTCCCTTTGCTTTTTTGTCATTTTTTTTTAAATACGCCACCAATAAGAGAATTTGACGAACACACTGTAATTTTCTCCCCTGTATTCGCCGAATTCATCCCGCAGGAGATCGTTGTCTACTCCAAAAAAGAAGACTGTTCCCGGACGGTAGACATAGCTCAGTAAGAAGCTTCCATAGACTTCCTTATAGTAATGATTATAATCTAAGATCGCCCGCAGAGAAAGAGTTTTGGATATTTGGTAAGTAGCCATCTGCCGGATAACATTATAATCAAAAACCTGCTCACCACCCCATTTCTTCCAAAAAGTTTGTTTGCTGAAATTGGCGCTCAGTCTCAACCGCTTATTCGGTTTTATGGAAAAATAGATGCCATATTCATTGCTCCACCCCAGATAAGGATCGTCCGGATCATAGTAGATACTCTCTCCTGTTTGAAAATACAGACCAAAAGGCAGCCAGCTTACCAGGGTAAAGTTGCCGTTTAGTGAAAATGTGTTCCTATCGAAGTCTATACTGCTGTAGCGCTCCATCTGCCGCCTGTATTCCAGGTTGACCATATTGAACTCAGTCATACGGATATGGACATTGAACTCAGCCCACTGATCTTCCAAAACGTCATTGAAAAAGGCAAATCTTTTTCCTCCGTTGACCTCGAAGTTCAGCTGGTTCAGATATTTTTTCTGGGGATAAACACTCAAATAGGCAAAGGCCCCTCCCATCTTATAATCTACTCGATTGACAAATCCTGATAAGGCCTCAAAATCGGGGTGATGAGATTGATAAAAAAGCCCGGCTCCCAGGTGCTTGGAAAAATATCTAAATTCTCCGTAGAGGGCAGGTGCCATCTCTGTTTTTCGGTCTTCATATTTTGTCTGGGAGGCTACAGCTTGAAAAGAGAAAAAGAATTTATTTTTGAATCTCAACTGGCCATCCACACCTGCCACACGGTTATACAGACCTCCTGTGGTCTTATCTGTTAACGATAATCCGATATAGGAATTTTTTAAAACATCGGCCTTTACACGGACAATGTTGAACAGGGCGTTATCTGTTTCTCCACCGCCTTCGGAAATATTCCAAAGATTATTGCTGGGACTGTCATCTAAAGCAGATAGAATACCGTAGGTAAATCTCCCGGCTTTTCCAGTGAATTTAGCGCCGGCGAAAGGATCTATTATCCTGCGGGTATAGACCAGGTCGATCTCAGGAAAGGTAAATATTTCCATTCCTTCCAGAAAAAAAGGCCTCTTTTCCGGATAATAGAGAGCAAATCTCCGGTTGATATCGATCTGAGGGGCATCGGCTTCAATATGGCTGAAATCCGGGTTAAGGGCCAGATCAATGGTCAGATCAGAACTTATGCCCCACTTAAAATTCACTCCTGGCTGAAAATCGATACTCTCTCCTTTGGTCTTTAACGAAGTGGCCACAGGCATTAATTCAAAATTTTTGCCTTTTTCTACTTCTCCCTGAATGAGGAATTCTCCTCCCTGTGAGAGCAGCCCGGGGATCTCTCGGCTGAATGAGGGCCAGAGGATAACTTCTCCTTTTCTGGGAATACTACGGCCCAACACAACACCCCAGGTTTTATTCTCCTCATCAGGAAACCGCAGGCTTTTAAACGGAATGGAAATTTCCAGAAAATACCCCTGTTTATTGATCTTTCCCACAGAATGAAAAGCCGTATCCCAACTGTCGTCCATATTGTCGCTGCCGCCTTCTTCCATCCGGATACAATCTATCTGGATTCCCAGCGGATTTATGAGAAATGAGAAGGCCCGGCGTTTCTCATTAAAGGTATCCAAGAAGATCGCGATCCAGTCATCTTCTATACACCGGTCGCGGGCTGTGATCGACGCCCAGATCTTATCCGGTTCAGAGTCAAAACAGTCAAAGGCAAAATAGATATTTTTACTGTCATATCCGATATACGCCACTGTTTTTTCCGAAGGCTCTCCCATTTCTTTGGGAGCAAACTGATGAAAATCCTCTATTTTGAGAGCTTCCTGTTCCCAAAAGGGATTATCCTTAATCCCATCGATCTTAGGAGATGTGGATACCCGGGGAATAAAGACCGTCTTTTTTTCCGGCTGTACCGTTCCATACAGGAAACCTGCCGTCATCACAAAAAAAAGGATGATTGCAGAGGCTAAATTTATCTTTTGATCCATTGAGTTTCTCCTGTTTGGTTTATATTCATTCTATATAGCATATCACTCTGTATAAACGCATTTAAACCATCTAAGGTTCATTAAAACCAGGAAATAATTGATTTTTCTATCCTATGATTTGGAGACTTTTTGTCTTGTCAAACCTTCCCTCAGGCTCTATAATCCCTTTATCCCATCCATGGAGACAGACATGAGAAAATCGTTAATAAAATTCCTTATTTTTAATCTTCTGATCCTCTTAACCTTGACAGCGGTAAGATCAACCGATTTAGAGGACAGATATTTTGATATCGCCTCTGTAAATCAAAAATCCAAAGTTCTGGCGGTCTGTTATCCTTCGCTCGGAAGCCTTAGGGCTCTGGTTTCTCTCCGGGATCATCGTCTGATTGATATTGATGACCTGCTGGTGGTAGGTATTTATTATGAAAAGGAAAGCACCGATTATCAAAGATCAAAGCAATATGTTGAAAATAACTATATCGACTGGATCAAATTCCATGAGATCAAAGGGGATATTGATCAGGATGAGCTTTTTCAAAATAATCTTTTAACTCCCGAATTTGAGAAAATCTTTAACAAGTCGGACGGGGTCATATTTTTTGGAGGTGCGGATATCCCTCCATATATATATGGAGAAAAAACCGCTCTGCTTACATCTATATCCACACCCTATAGAAGCCTTTACGAGCTTTCATTTATTTTTCATCTCCTGGGGGGGTCTCAAAATCAGGAATTTATACCGTTTCTGAATGATTCTCCTGATTATCCGGTACTGGGAATATGCCTGGGGGCTCAAAGTTTAAATGTCGGCACCGGCGGCACACTAATCCAGGATATCTGGAAGGATGTCTATAATCTGGAATATCTGGAGGACATCATAAATATGGAGGAAACCGTATGGCATACCAATCCTCATGCTCGGCTTAATCCGGAAAATCACTTATTTCCCTATAAAATACACCCTATAAAACTCGACCCCAAAGGAAAGTTCGTATTGAAGTTTGGTTTCAAACCTGAGGATACTCCTTGTATTCTCAGTGCTCACCATCAGGCTGCAGATAAGATCGGGCTTGGATTTGTTCCTATAGCCTACTCCCTAGATGAAAAAGTGGTGGAGGCTATCGAACACAAGCGCTTTCCCTATGTTCTCGGAGTACAATTCCATCCAGAATTTCCGCTTTTATATGACGAAACCTCTTTTTATGTTTTTAGCCCTGAAGACACGGAAAAAACCAACATCTTTACATTGTTAAAAGAAAATCCTCCCAGTTATGCCTTCCATCAAAAGATCTGGGAGTGGTTTTCCAGCGCAATACAAAATTACCATAAATAATATAGGGGTCGCCCAGATAATTATAATATTTTCATACATTTACATGATTTTTCCACAGAAAGCAATCTCTATTCGTCTTACTTTTTGATTTTCTCACACAAAAGATTAATAACTGTGGAAAACTCATATTATACTATTGATAATAAAACAAATACCTGGGCGACCCCTTCTTTTAACACCCCTCGGAACAATGGGCGGTTCTAGGAAGCATATATCTTGTCATCTTCAACTCCTTTAAACATTAGAATATATATATATTATATATTATTAATAAATATTGTCAAGTTTTTTTACTGGTCTTTTCTTGTATTCATTATCACTCCTTTCTTCATGGAGAATAGAGTGATAATATCAATAATTTTCGCTCAAATAGATTGCTATCGAAATCTCTCGTAACTTATTTTAAATATTGAAATTATAAGGAAACAAAAATCCGACAACAAGACAGCAGCAAAGTCCGGTCCATTTTATTTTTGGATTTGATCGCCCAGGAATGCCTATAAACTACTATATTGACTTGACCCTGTTGATGATAGCCGTGGAAGAATATCCGGGTAAATAAGGTATCAAGACTACTCTGCCGCCGGCGCCTTCCACCTCTTCCCGCCCCACCACCTCATCGTGAGCCCAGTCTCCTCCCTTCACCAGAATATCGGGAAGCAAAGCAGCGATCAGTTCTTTGGGAGTATCCTGGGAAAATGAAAGCAAAAAGTCGATATAGGCAACAGCCTCCAACACTTCCACTCTTTCCTCTAAAGGAAAAATCGGCCTATTCAGGCCTTTCAACCGCTGAATGGAAGCATCATCATTGACGGCCACGATCAACACATCCCCTAATTTTTTAGCCTGTTTGAATAAATGGATATGCCCCCCATGGAGGAGGTCAAAACATCCATTGGTCAAAACAACTATTTTCCCCTGCTTCCGGAAAGCATTTCTTAAAGCAACAGCTTCCTTCAGGGTCAGATATTTATCCATCCTCACATCCCCGCTATCAATCACTAGGAGGATTGATCTTGATATTGGGAGAAAACTTCCAAGAATGCTCCGGTCGATAGATTCCATCATCCCTAAACATAGAAGAAACCATAAAGGAATACAGATTCCGGTGATAATCATAAGGATAACCGTCTTTTTTATGGGTAGCGATATCAAGATAGTAGGTGCCATTCACTAAATTCAATTTCTCGATCCGACAGATGACCCGGCCTTCCCCCTCGATACTGACCGGTTCAAACTTCTCAAGATTAGTATTTGATCCATAACAGCAAATCCCTTGAGAATTGAAGATCCCGATCCCGAACACAAAATCTTTCATTCGGGAATAGGAAACAACATCCACCTCAATGATCATTCCCTCATTCGGAGAAAAGACATTCTTTTCCTTGCCATCCAGACTCTTAATCCGCACCTTTTTTATTTCTATTTCCCGTTTTCCCCAACGGTTCTCCCTTCGCTCCTCCTCCTCCTCCCAATCACTTTCTTCCTCTACAACTTGTTTGCGCTTCTCAAATTCTTCCTCATGTTTATCCGTTACATCCTGCAAATAAGCATCTACTACCCGCTTAGATTCTCCCATAGTCTGGATCCTTCCCTCTTTCAGCCACACGACCCGGTCGCAGATCTTCTCTACAGTAGACAGGTCATGGCTCACAAACAAAATGGTCTTCTGCCGGCGCCGGAAATCATCGATCCTATCCAGACATTTGGGGACAAAGGAGGCGTCTCCCACAGCCAGGACTTCATCGATGAGCAGTATCTCCGGGTTGACATTTATAGCAATAGAAAATCCCAACCGCATATGCATGCCGGAAGAATAAGTCTTAACCGGAGCGTCGATAAATTCTTCCAGTTCGGCGAATTTAACGATCTCATCGAATTTAGCATTTATTTCTTTTTTGGAAAGCCCAAGCATGATACCGTTTATATATACATTCTCTCTTCCGGATATCTCAGGATGAAAGCCTGCCCCCAGCTCGATCAATGCCGAAACTTTACCATTAACCACAACAGAACCTGAGGTAGGCTTGGTGATCCCGGTTATCACCTTAAGGAGGGTGCTCTTCCCGCTGCCGTTTTCACCGATAACACCGAATGTCTTTCCTTTTTCCACCTTAAAATTTACACCATCCAGGGCTTTGACCAGCTCATCCGGCCGCAGGGATTTGAAAAAATCTCCTTTGACGATAGCGCTTTTAAAAGTTTTAAACCGGTGGCGGGCAGAATATTTCTGATAGATCCGGGTCACATCATTCACTTCAATCGCGTACACTTATACCTCCTCAGGAAAAGAATCTCGCAGCCGGTCGAATACATAATACCCAATAAAGAATAAAACCAAAGACAGCAGGAGAGTAATGCCCAGATTTTTCCAATATAAAGGCCGCCCGAAAAAGACACAGTTTTGATACCCCTCCATGATATGAGTTAAAGGATTCAGGTGTAAGAGTGTCTTCAACCATGTTTTATTCTGAATGGGTTCAAAAGACATGGGATAGATAATCGGAGAGGCAAAAAACCAGAAAGTCAGCAGATTGGCCAGAATATCCTTAATGTCACGAAAATGCACCGTAAGAGATGAGACCAGAAAGGAAAAACCCAAAGAAAATATGTACTGAACCAGTATCACTATGGGGAGTTGGAGCAAAAACCAGGTATACCCTTTCCCCAAAATCGGTACGAAGATCAACAATATGGGAAGACCGAACAGAAAATGGATCAGGTTACTGCTTACAGTTACTATCGGAAGGACTTCAGCCGGAAACAGAATTTTTTTTATCAGATTTCCCTGGATCATCAAAACATTGGCGGATTCTAACTGGGAAGCATTGAACCAGGTCCAAGGAAGCACTCCGCAGAACAAAAACAGGGCATATAACCAGGGAGAATTTTGGAAAGCCGGGTCCCTGGGTCCTATGATCAAACCGAATACCACTGTATAAATCACCATCAATAACAAAGGATTGATGAACGACCAGAGAAATCCTAAGATAGTCCCCCGGTAACGGGCTTTAAGCTCCCGGCTGATAAGATTCTGGATCAGAACCCGGTATTTATACAGGTCTTTGAGATTTCTAAGTAAACGTAACATTTTGTCTCCCTGATAGTATTTCTTGGGCCTCGGCAGTATATACACCCTCTCGGTCAAATAAGATAAGCGGCGGCAAATTAATTGTGGCTTCATCATAAAAATCACACTGGGCCAGAAATAAATTCGGTTTGCTTCCTTCTTGCGGATAAATGTCTCTCCTCCTCGAGATCCTCAGGTTTTCTTTTTCAACAGTCTGCATGAATTCCTCCTGCCTTTTTACAGGAAATATAAAATAGGCCCGGCCATTTTTCTTAAGCAGCCTTGAAGCCGTACGCATTATATCAGATATTTCACATTTTAACTCGTGCTTGGCAATAGCTTTTTCCAAATTCAGGCTTTGGCATCCGTCATCCTTTCTGTAATAGGGAGGATTGGAGAAGATCACATCATAGTTGGTTCCAGGATCAAAACTGCGCAGGTCGCCATGAATGATCTGTATCCTATCCTGGAGAGCGTTTAAGATCACATTCCTATGCGCCAGGTCAGCTAAGGAAGGCTGAATCTCGATCGTGGTTATAAACCGGAATTTTTTTTCACTCAAAAGAAGTGAAATAATTCCATTGCCCGTCCCTAATTCGAGCAGTTCATCATCTTCTTCAGTCTGAATGAAATCAGCCAGAATGGGAGCATCAACGGAGAATCTGTAACCCTGTTTTTTCTGGAGCGCCAGTATGCGGCCCTGGTAAAATGTATCAAGGGTCTCATCCTCACCTTTTAATCCTTCCTTATTCATCCCCCTCGCTTCTCTCTGTGAATATGACGACTTTGTCTCCTTTGATATCAGCATAGCCCCCGCGCACATAAAAATCCTCTTTTCTTTTTCCTTTTCGGTAGGAAAGATGTCCCCCTCCAAGCGCAGCAATGAGAGGCCGGTGTCCGGGCAGTATCCCTATATATCCGTCTACACCTGGCAGCATAATTTCATCCACCTGTTCAGACACCAGCAGACTTTTGGGGGTGATCACTTTGAGTTCTATAAGGTCCTGACTCATAGCGCTTTTAACTCCTCTGCAGCCTTGACAACCTCATCAATATTTCCAACCATATAGAAAGCCTGCTCTGGTTTATCATCATGCTTTCCCTCGACAATTTCCTTGAACCCCCGCACTGTCTCTTCTATAGGCACATATTTACCCGGCCTTCCAGTGAATTCCTCCGCCACCGTAAAAGGTTGGGATAAAAACCTCTGTATCTTTCTCGCTCTGGCAACAATGATCTTATCCTCTTCAGAAAGTTCTTCCATACCCAGAATGGTAATAATGTCCTGAAGATCCTTGTATCTCTGCAGGATCTCTTTTACCTCCCGGGCAACATCGTAATGCTCATCACCAATGATGCGCGCATCCAGGATCCGGGAAAAAGAGGCTAGCGGATCGACAGCAGGATAGATCCCCATCTCGGTCAGAGCACGCGACAGGTTTGTGGTCGCATCCAGATGGGAAAAAGTTGTAGCCGGCGCAGGATCGGTAAAATCGTCGGCGGGGACATAAATGGCTTGCACCGAAGTAATGGAGCCTTGTTTGGTTGAGGTAATCCGTTCCTGCATGATTCCCATTTCAGTGGCCAGCGTGGGCTGATAGCCCACCGCC
>CAZLBV010000193.1:0-4452 GCA_964557845.1 uncultured Eubacteriales bacterium
GATCACCTGCCGGGACTTCGCACCATCTCCCCTTTTCTGCAGTTTTTTCTCCTGCGGGAACCTCCCAACAGCCAACCAGTCCCCGGAAATGGTCGATCCTGACCATATCGAACAAATTAAAATTGCGTTCGATCCGCTTTATCCACCAATCGAAATCACGTTTTCTAAGCTCATCCCACTGATAAAGCGGATTTCCCCAAAGCTGGCCGGTAGAGCTGAAATAATCAGGAGGAACTCCTGCCACAACATAAGGTTTTTTATCTCGATCCAGTTTAAATATCTCCGGATAGGACCATACATCTACACTGTCATAATCAACATAAATGGGAATATCCCCAATGATATGGATCATCTTCTGGTTGCAGTAATTTTTCAAATTCTTCCACTGCCGGTCACAAATATACTGCAGAAATTTTTCTTTTTCTATTTTCGGCTGAAGCTGTTTCTGGAGAGACTTAAGAACATCAGGATCCTTTTCTCTGATTTTTGGATCCCATTCCTGCCAGGATTTTCCACCTGTTTCTTCTTTCATGGCCGCAAAAAAGGCATAATCATCCAGCCAGGAAGAATTAAAGGAACAGAATTTATTAAATTCGGCATCAGGTACAAAGCGCTCGAAAGCGCGTAGAAGTAGTTTATATTTAAATCCAAAGGCAGAATCATAATTGACCTTTTCAGATGGGAAACCCGGCGTTACTTCCGCTTCACTTTTATCCAGTAAACCATCTTCAACCAATATGTCAGGACTTATCAATAAGGGATTACAGGCAAAGGCCGAAATACTGTGATAAGGAGAGTTCCCGTAGGCTGGATCAGTGGGACTTAGAGGAAGGATCTGCCAATATCCCTGCTTGGTTTCGGATAAAAAATCAGCAAATCGGTAGGCTTTAGGTCCAAAATCGCCGATTCCATATTCAGCAGGGAGAGAGGTTACATGCATTAATATACCGCTTCTTCTTAGCTTCATTATTACTCCTCGCAAATATACCGACTCTTGGGAAAATATCTGCGGGCCTCATGTATCTGTCACACTCATCAGATACTTTTCACCCCGAGAAAATTTCCTAAAACCTGTATAAGTTCCAGCCACTTTTCGGCTTCCTGATCACCTTTACTCATTCTTTCTTTCATTTGGGAACGTAAATTTCGAGTGAGAAAAAAATAGTTGTTCTGACTTTTCCATAGATCCAGCTCTAAATTCAAAAAAGATAAAACTTGGAGTAAATCATTAATTCTTTCAATAAGGCCCAGGTTTTCTGGATCAAAAGACAAACATCTAATCAGTTCATTTATTTTATTGCTGGCTGTATAGCTTAAGCAGGCTTTATCTTGAAATAAGGTATTCTGCCTAAATTCTTCCGCAGTTTTTTTTATTTTTTCCAGATCAGGTTCTTTCTCTTTGAGCAACCGTTGGAGATCAGCATTGAGAACAAAAGATACCGGCATGGCCAGAGCTTGAGGTATAGGTATTTTCATATCTCTCAGCGCTTGGAGAACTGGATAATGGTTTTCATAAATTGCCTGATAGGATTTTTCCAATTCCTTTAAGGTTGTTTCAATAACCTGATTTAAGACTTTCCGTTTTTCATCCCGGAAGAGATGCCATAACGAATAATTATGAGTTCCAAAATGCTTGTCCAAGAGATCAACCATACTGGCTAGATCGCTCTTGTTGAACGTGGAGGTAATCTCAGTTCTCATGACATTAAATGATTCTTCACCCCGGTATTCTCGCGCCCCCCCAATTAGATTATGATCTCCGAGATGTAGAATAGCAAAAGTGATGTCCCCCTCATCCCATGTTATATCAGAACGGAGCTGTACTCTACCAACTGCCAATCTTTGTCGCCCTGCTTCTAAAAGATCATATTGCTTGCTGGTTGCCGTATATGCCCCTATTGAGATTACTTTCGTATAATCCTCAAATAGGGACGATACAGCATAGTGTACTCCCACACGCACCAAATCCATTACAGCCGTTTTTACCAGCTTAGCATAGACATCAGCACCATTCCGATATTCAGGTGTATTACCTAATGCCTGGCCTAATATTTCGGTATATCCTGGCTCTAAATCTCGTCCTTTTATTAATTTAGCCAACTGGATGGCCCGGGCTGCATACAGCATCACCTGTACAGTCTCGATCCTGGAAATATCATCAAAAAACCATCCGCAACTGGTATACATCAGAAGGGCATATCGCTGCATTTCCAGAAGTTTCAGGCTTTTTCTCTTATCTTCCTCAGAAAGCTTCCGATCCGTATGCTCTAAAAAAAATGATTCTATTCTTTCTTTAGACCGGTCGAGGAGAACTGAAATATAATCATCCCGCACTCCCCATACATCCGTCATTATAGAAGACATCTCATTCTCATAAAGGGAAGACAGGTTATCCCTAAGCCAATCCATAGCCTTCCGGAGAGGCTCTCTCCACTGTTGAGACCACCCTGGATTCAATCCAGTATGGCAGCCGCAATCAGATTTCCAGCGTTCTACTCCATGATTACAACTCCAGGAACTGTTCTCGATGATCTGAACCTCATGGGTTGGCAGATATTTCTCTAAAAATTCTCCATATACTGTGAGCTTGACACACGGATCGGATTCGATGAGATAAAGGCAGTAAGCCAAAGCCATATCTCCGAACCGGTTATGATGGCCGTAAGTTTCCCCATCACTGGCAATGCTGACTATCTGAGGAATATCTGTTTCATCTGAAAAAGCACTGATCAGCCGCTTGGCTAATTTCTCTCCGCTTTTAAGAATATCTCCAAAAGCAATGTCATTAGAAATGGATCTGTTATAAAAAAACAGATTTATTTCTTTTCCATCAGAAAGTCGATATAAATAGGGTTTCTTTGGGTCGATTTTTCCTTCGGCCACATCCTCCCATTCATTATCATCGATCCTGCGGATTCTTGCAGCCTGGTTTGGACCTAAAATAGCAAACTTGATCCCCATCTCAGCGAGGATTTCTAATGTCTCAGAATCGACTGCCGTTTCCGGTAACCACATTCCTTCCGGCTTCCTTTTAAACCGGTATTCAAAATCCCGGATCCCCCAAATGATCTGAGTTCTTTTGTCTCTGGTATTGGCCAAGGGTAGAATCATGTGATTATAGGCTTGAGCCAGAGCCGAACCGTGTCCGGAATAAGCCTTCCGACTTTTTTCATCAGCCTCGATAACTGCCTGATAGACAGATTGATTATGTTTTTCTAACCACGAGAGAAGCGTCGGTCCAAAATTGAAGCTTATCTTGGAATAGTTATTGGTGATATCAATTATTCTTCTCTCAGAATCCAGTACCCGGGCTGCGGAATTGGGCGCATAACATTCTGCTGTGATGCGTTCGTTCCAGTCATGGTAAGGGTAGGCAGAATCCTGAATCTCTACTTCTTCCAGCCAGGGGTTTTCCCGTGGAGGTTGATAGAAATGACCGTGAATACAGATGAACTTGCTCATACAGCTATCTCCTGCTTTTATGTATTTCTTCTTTCTGTTTACTCTTTTCCTTTTTAAAAACGAGCAGACTTAACGGCGGAAGAGTAAGCGAAAGAGAATGGGATTTTCCGTGAATAGATATGGGTGCAGTTTCCACTCCTCCCATATTTCCCTGTCCGCTTCCCCCATACTCTCTGGCATCACTGTTGAGAACTTCTTTCCAGAAACCTTGGAAAGGAACTCCCACTCTATAATTGTAGCGAGGAACTGGAGTTAAATTACACACAATCAAAACATTATCTTCTGGAGTTCTTCCTTTTCTGAGGAAACAAATGACGCTTTTAGACCAATCGCTGAAATCCACCCACTCAAAACCTTCGGGTGTGAAATCCTTATCAAACAGGGCATTCTCTTGACGATAAAAATTGTTCAAGTCTTTAACCCATTTTTGTATCCCTAGATGAGGTTCATACTGGAGAAGATCCCAATCCAGACTTTCATCATGGAACCATTCTCTCCTTTGGCCAAACTCACCACCCATGAACAATATTTTTTTTCCAGGGTGAGTGAACTGAAATCCTAGCAGCAGCCGGAGATTCGCAAATTTCTGCCAGTCATCTCCCGGCATCTTTTCCAGCAGAGATCTTTTTCCATGAACCACTTCATCATGGGATAAAGGAAGAATATAATTTTCTGAAAAAGCATACCATAGACTGAATGTCAACTGATTATGATGGTGTTTTCGATATACCGGATCCTTTGAAAAATAATCCAGGGCATCATGCATCCAGCCCATATTCCACTTTAAACCGAACCCTAATCCTCCAAGATAAACCGGTCTTGTCACCATAGGCCAGGCGGTGGATTCTTCCGCTACTGTCATAATATCAGGATAATTTCCATAAGCAACCTCATTTAACTTTTTAATAAAGGCAATAGCTTCCAGATTTTCCCGGCCCCCGAATTCATTGGGGATCCACTCCCCTTCTTTTCGTGAATAATCCAAATACA
>CAZLBV010000194.1:0-11289 GCA_964557845.1 uncultured Eubacteriales bacterium
GAAGAGATCCCCGCCTATGGACCAGTGGTCATTGATGCTTTTTACGATCAAGCCATTTAGGTATTTAGAGTCAGAAGTGCTCTTGATCTCATAATCATCAAAAGAATAGGTGCCCTTATTGTATGATCCGCTGCCCGATAGGCGGATCTTGAGTTCAGGAGTAACCCGGGAGGCGGAAATACTGCCGTAGATCGATCCATTTTTATAGATTTTTTCACCGTTTAGAAAAGTGTTGGCGCTTAGGCTGAAAACCCAAAAATTCCATTTGTCTTCCACATCGGTGGGCTTTACCTGATCCAAGAAATTAATGGAGATTCTTTCGGATACGACGCATTTGCCTACATAACGCATCAATCCCATTTTTAAGGTGTCGATCAGCCCGGTTTTCAGATCTTCCCAGACATCTGTTTCAGAGATGTATTTAATGATATCATCATCACTCTGAAATTCAGCGCAGCCTCTGAATTTTATGGTATATTCTATCCCTTCTGTTACTGATTTTTCAGAAGTTATGTTAATGACGACTTGGGCTTCATTTTCTGATCGGACATGGTTGACGAATTTTATCTGGTTTTTTATGTAGTCCAGGTCACAGTCGTCACACTCTATGAATACTGCAGGGATCTCCGGTTTTTCGATGTCTCCGGATTCCTGTATGGAATCTGGAACTCCGTAAAGGCAGACGGAACTCAGGAAGAAAAAAAACAGCGACACAAGCAGATTTTTTTTCTCGATCTTGGTTTTTTTTAGATCTGTATTCATGGTTCTGTTTCCTTTATTAATCTATGATAACAGTCATTCCGCCATAACCACTGGAGCCGAAACGGGGATTCACCACATTGGTGTAAATGGATCCGAAGGTATAACTTAATCCTACGGAAAAGAAATAACTGTAGCTGGTTTCCAGCTGAGTACGGCGTAAAAGAACTTCCTCAAGCGAGGCGCCGCCTCTTATCAAGGATAATTGGTCATGGATCCTGGACCCCCCTCCAAATGCAACGAGACTGAGCCCCTTGATAAGGTTAACATTTATAACACTGAAAATATCCAAACGGTTTTTGTTGAAATCAAAAAAATAATGGGATCCTGCCAGGGTGGTGCTGATACTGCCCCATTTTTCCTTTAAAGAGAGGTTGATGCTGAGTGATTCGCTTAAAAGATTATCTTTGGTCTTAAGATATATGGTCTCTTCCCGGTAGCGGACCGCATCAAAGTTTAACTGATAGATGAAACGGAGCTGCCTTCGGGTGGATTCACTGTATGGGAAAAGATTGAACTCGATCGCGGGTGAAGGGCTGAACGCTATATCTATGTTTTCATAAGTCGAGGAAGCCGCTTTAAAATACAGCCCGGCTGACCAGTGATCATTCAGCCCCACAATATATGATCCGGCTAAGTACATGCTTTCGGTTGAGCTCTCAAGGGTTTCATCTTCAAGTTCAAAAGTCTGTTTGTTTTGGCTGGCTGACAGTGACAGATTGATCTTGGATTTGGTGGTTATTCTGGCGGCAGTAAAGGTGCTGTAGAGGGAGAGGTATTTATAGGTTTTTTCTCCGCTTAAATAACCTCTTCCACTGAGGCTGAATACCCATTTATTCCATTTGTCTTTTGCTTTCTCTTCCTGTGTTTCTTCTTGAAAAGAGATATTCATTTTGCGGGCTATGGGAGTTTTAGCCACATAGCTCATCAAGCCGATCTTTAATGCTTTGACCAATCCTTCTCTTACCTCATCCGACGTATCGGTCCGGCTGGTAAAATATTTTTGGGTGTCGTTTATCCCCTCGAATTCGTTCTGGCCGATAAAGGCGATGGTATATTCCCGGCCGCCTCCGCCGGTACTCAGGGTTGTGATCAGAATATGAATTTGTGCTTCTTTGCGGTCACGGACATAATTAATAAAAGTGATCTCTGTCCGGATGTAGTCGATATCACATATGCCGCAGTCGATATAGACTTTAGGAGCCAGTTTTTTAAGCTCCTCGGTGTCATCCTGGTTTTCTTGGGCAGTGAGAATGACAGGGGAAAAAAGAAATAAAGCAAGGGATAATATAAGAATTGTGACTGTATACTTCATGCTGCAGCCTCCTGATAGCCTTCAGTTTAATACCCACCCTTAACAATGCAGCCTTTAAGTGTGGTTTATTTCCTGTATATCAAGATAACAAAGTAACTGCTTTTTATCTCCATATACCCATTACTTTGAGATTTATTCCAAATATTTTTTAATTTAATTCATATCTATTGTTATTTAATACGGTGAAGACAGAAAAAAAGTTACATCGTCACATACTTTTTTCTGTTTATGTGCTACACTTTACTTTTTAAAGGAGTTGTGATGAAAAAAGTTGTGATATTATGGATCGCATTGGTTTTGATCGTCGTATCCTGTTCTCCTAAAAAGGAGAGCATTTCCTTAGAAAAAGGAACTCCAGCGTATCAACTGGCTAAAGATCTATCTACGACCATTAAGGACTTAGATCCTGATCTGAACAAGGTAATGGTAACAGGGAAAGATTTTACCATAACCACGGGCGAGGTTATGCTTTATATTCACTCCAATATAGGCAGTCAAACTGATCGATTAAAGCAGTTGAGTGCCCAGAATTTGAAACAATATTTTGAGAGGAACGCCCAGCTCATCGCCGACCGGAAACTGCTGATGGAACAAGCAGAAGCAGCGGAAATGACGGTTTCTCCCGAACAGGTCGAACTAGCTTTCAATCAAAGGGCCGAACAATCAGGAGGAGCGGAAAATTTCAGAAAAGCATTAACCGCCAACGGAGTTGATATTGACTTTGTTAAAGAGCATATAAGAATTGAACTCATCATCCAGAAATACCTGGATGAGGTCATTGAAAAAAATATTACGGTAACCGATGAAGAGATCGAGGATTTATACAACCAGCCCAAAACCGCTACCGTCCGGCATATTCTCCTTTTAACCCAGAATAAAACCCAAGAGGAGAAAGAAGCTGTGCTGGAACAGATGCAGCGAATCCTGATAAGAGCCAGACAAGGGGAAGATTTTGCCGAACTGGCCAAGGAATTTTCCGAAGATCCCGGATCAAAGGAAAACGGGGGGCTGTACGAGGACTTTGGACGAGGAGTAATGGTCAAACCCTTCGAGGATGCAGCCTTTACTGTTCCCATAGGCGAAATAAGTGATATTGTGGAAACCCAATACGGTTATCACATTTTAAAAGTGATCGACAGGAAAAAAGAATCACGCTCCTTGGAAGAGGTGCGTTCAGAGTTAGAGGAACAGATCAAACAGTTCAAACTGGCACAAGATTTTCAGGAATACATGGGAAAACTGCGCCAGGAGGCTGAAATTACCATTATTCCGTTGAGTTTATGAGATCATGGGTTTTCGCGGCGGTCCCAATTTTCGATCTATAGTGACAATACAAAGCACGGTGAAATAATAACTTATGTCTTGACAACCTTGACCCGGTTAGAGATTATGTTCTGTGATTATTGGCTTTAAGTCCCTATAAGGCGTCGTGAAGTCTGATCTAAGTATTTTAATAAGGGTTGGTTGTTAGCTTGAAGGAATATTCAAGTAGAGTTATACTAAAAAATATTAATTGCTCGATAGAACTTTGCTGATGGAAAAATCGCAAGTATTCACGGAATTTTTTAAGATCCTGAAAATAACCATAAAAAATTCTTCCATCTACAATCAGGAGCATCCCGCTTATCTTAAATCCCTGGAAGAGCTAAAACAAAAATCAGATGATCTCTTCAAGGATAGTGAAAGTATAAGCATGAGTTTTTCCCCCAATTCGATCTTTGTAAAAGATGTGATCTATGGAAAGGACAAGTTATATATCGAGTTGGCCAATATTTTCCACAAAAGAAAGATAAAATCGATCATTCTCAAAAATACTCTTACTGAAAGTGATCTGAGATATTTCATCTCTAAACTCTGTCTTCTTTCCCGGTGATCTGTTTAGAGAGGGAGGATTGTTGCACAGCCTGGAAAAAGCGGATATAAAAACTATCTCTGCTGAAGAACTGGATTATTCCCAACTGCTCAAGGGTGAGGGAGAAGAGATTAAGGATGTCTGGTCTTTCCTACTTCAAGAGGCAGTGGCGCATAATAACCAAAAAAAAATGGAAGAGGTGTTGGCTAATTTTGAAAATGTAATCGATGAATTTGACATTGATGAGATTGAGGAGAGCCTGGCCTCAGATGGAAATTTTACCCTGTTTTTTAACTATCTTAAAGATCGCCACGGTGAAGATCTTAAAAAATGTACTAAGATCTTGATCAAATCCCTGATCCGGAATAAAAAAATTACCGAAGACCTCCGGCTTGACAATTTAAAAAAGCTTCTTATGGATGTTGATGAAGACGATATTGCCTCATCTTTTTGGGAAGAGGTTATTACTGATGACAATTTTGATCCGTTCAGCTTCAGTATCTTTTCCCGGCTTATGGAAAAGAAAAAAAAGGAAGCTGTAGAAAATTCATTTTCCAACATCATTGATGCTCAGACAAAAAAGAGGGGCCCGGAATTTAAGGTAAAAATCAAGGAGCTTTTTTCCGACAGCTCTACCCCCATTATGTCGGCAGTCTATCTAAAGACATTAAAAACAATCGATGGGAAAATAACATACCGTGCGAATCTTGAGTTTGATCGTCAGCATCTTCAGAAAAATTTTTGGTATTTGTTATTGAATATGTTCGCGATGCAAAGAGATAAAAAGTTGTTGATGCGAAGGTTGTCGGTAATAAAGGCTGAATGGGTACACCTTCTCCAATCTGGAGATTTGGAAATACTTAGATACATTTATCATGAATTAAAAGAAAAAGAGGCAGAGATCGGTTCTGAGGAAGAGACGGTGGAGTTGAAAAAGCAGATAACCACTTATATAGAAGACAAGATCCTAAACGGAGAGGCATCGGATCATTTTGACTATTTTATTGAAAGCATGAAAGGCAGCAACTGGGATCTCAATCTTTACCTGGATAAGATCTTCAACGAAAAGATCGTTACTCCTTATATTCTCAAGGCTGCCTTTAGATTTTTTACCGGATATCTTTTTAAATTCAATACCGAATTGATCGAAAAAACAACGGACACCAAGTTTCTGGAGCTGTTGGTCGATAGTTTAAAAAAGATCGATTCGCCGGTTTCACTGGTTACATTGAAAACGATCTACAAATTGGATAATCCGGCGATCAAACCAAAAGTCCTGAGAGCCATGCTGCATTTTTCCGACTGTGATGAAAATTTTCTTTTCCCATTATTGAGGAATAAAGAAATTGCGGTGAAGAAGGCCTCCATGCTTATTTTGGTTAAGCATCCAACCAGCAGAATGGAAGCTTTGGATAAATTGTTCGACATAGAATCTCCTTATGGCATAAGAAATAAAACCATTAAGAAACATATAAAAATAGCGGATGAGATGAATTTGAGAGAAGCCAAAGATCATTTGATCTCACTAACGAAAAGAAAAAATTTCTGGAACAAAAGCATTCGGGAAATGGCTTCAATAGTTTTGGAGAAGTGGAATGCTCAGCAAGATTAAATTCTTCCTGATGGATCTGATCTCGACCATTCAAGCCAGTAAGATCTACTCGAAAGACCATCCGATCATCCGGGATCAGATTGATAAAACCTATGCCAACCTGCTGGACATACTAAAACAGCAGGAAGAACTCGTGCTCGGGATAGTGGATGATGTTTTTGTCTGGGAGAATGAGATTATGTTCGATCTCAGTAAAAAATCCCAGTCATTGATCCTTTATCTCAAGCGAAAGGGAATAGAACGGATCGAATTTTATCAGGCAGTTAACAAAGATGAACTCCATAAATTCCTGCAGCGAATTACTCTATCTCCCAGCCAAGCATCTCAAGAAAAAGATGAGATATTATCCCTGGAAGGAATAAAAAACATCAAGGCGGGAAAGATAAAGGCTCCAACCAAGGATACGGATCAGGAAAGCCCCAAATTAAAAAATTTAGAAACGGCCTACATGGATTCCGTCAAGATTTCGTCTCAATCCATCAATAAAGCTCTTAGATCTGAGGATATCGACTATCTTGATCTCCGCTTTAATATTCTGAACGTTATGGAGAATTTTATGGGCCGACATCAGGAAATCCTTAATCTTACCTCCATAAAAAGGAAAGATCTTATTACCTTCGCCCATCTTCTCAATGTATCCATATTATCAATGTTTTTTGCTTCCAAGAAGGGATTTGCCAAAGATGATACCTTGGATATTGGAATCGCGGCTCTGTTTCATGATATTGGAAAGATAGCTATATCCAAGCAGATCCTGAAAAAGGAATCCAAACTCACAGATAAAGAATTTGATAAAATGAAAGACCATACTACTATGGGCACAGAGATCCTGATCGGTTATGTGTCGACTTTTGGGATACTGCCGGCTGTGGTGGCCTTTGAACACCATATGCGTTATGATTCCTCCGGGTATCCAAAAGTCCCTTATCCTCAACCTCTTCATATCGCTTCCCTTATTGTTTCTATCTGTGATGTGTACGATGCCCTGGCCCAAAAACGATCGTACAAAACAGATTATCCCCCTTTGCGTATCTTCAAGATCATGGAGCAGGAAAAAGGAAAGCTGTTCGAGCCGAGATTATTCGATGTTTTTTTCAGAGTGATGGGTGTATGGCCGGTGGGCTGTTTGGTTAAGCTCAGCAATAAAAAGATTGCAGTTGTCAGGGAAGTCAACGAGCATAACATGTATAAACCCAAGATCGAGATGCTTACTCCAAAGCCAACCGGGGAAATTATAAATCTGACCGAGAGAAATGGTAATTTGAAAATTGTCGATTCCCTCAATCCTTTAAATGAGGGCAGCAAGTACGTTAAGTATATTTGAGACGCTCCTGATAATGATGGATTATGGTTGAGCTTGTCTGAGTAGCTGACATTTAGGAGTCTTACCTCCTTTTGTTTTGATATTTGATTTTTTCGGTTTCAATGGATATTTTGAAGGATCAATTATTTTGATTTTTGTCCCCCTAACAAAGCGATGAGTCCATTAGCCAGATGGCCACGCCAGTTGATGTATTCATGGCCTCCATTGAATTCCCGGTAGTGTACTCTATAACCTTTTCCCAGCAGCACGTCGCTAAGATGCCGGTTTGTTTCTAATATACTTGGTGCGTCGGTTTCTGCCTGGCTGGTTTCCATCAGGCCGTAGTCAAGATGAAACCGGATAGGAAGGGGTGGCATTGCTTTTATTTTTCTTATCAGCCATTCCGGCTCGTTTTCATCGGGAGGGCTGTACATGAAAGCACCTGATTGGGACAATACATTTCCGAAGACCTCAGGGTGACGAAAAGCGGCATAGGTTGCTCCCAGGCCGCCGTTGCTCGATCCTCCGATGATGGTTAAAGCCGGGTTTTCAGTAACCTGATATGTACTCTTTACCCATGGCACCAGTTCTTCCACCAGGAATTGTGTAAATGATTCTGAGCAGGAAAGCTCCTGATTGCGCAGCACCTGATTGGGATGGCTTACGAAGACCGCGATTATCGACGGGATGAGCCGTTCTGCGATCAAGTTATCCAGAATTGTAGGCGTAGGTACCCATGATATATAAGAACCTCCGTCAAAAAGAATCAGCATTCCGTAGTTTATTTCCTGTGAATCATATCCGGAAGGAATATAGATCCAAACAGTCCGCTCGTTATCCAGAAGATTACTCTTGAATTTGTGGGTAGTAACCTTTCCTTTCGGAACTCCTTTTTTTAGAGTTATCCAGGGTTGGGGAGGAGCGCCCGGAAGTTCGACTACGGATACAGGTCTTGGATAAAAGGGAAATTTTTTGGGATTCAAAGGATCTGTGATCCATGAGGCAGATCTTTTTATCCAGTCACCAACATCTGAAGTCTCCTGAAGCGGTTTAAGCGGATCATTGACAGAAAGAGAATAGGTGAATCTGGCATCATTTCTGAATCGATAGGTTTTAAACCAGATATTAGTTGTTCCTAATCGATATAATTGATTGGAAGCGATATCTCCCCAGAGTCCGCGGTCTATGAAGAGCACGACATTCTCGGTTTCTTCACTGCCGTGATAAAGAAACGTCACCAAATAAAAAACCTTTTCTCCTGCGGCCGGCTCTACGAGAGGAGTGCCGTTCTTTTCGATCTCCTGCCAAAAGTTATTAATGGAGCTTTTGTCACCTTTTTCTATCTGACTGGCTAGAGCGGCCAATCGGGGACTCTCTATAGCCGTTTGCGGCTGCGCATTCTTTGCTGTGACCATCCACACAGTCAAAAAGAATATGAGTGGTGTTGACCTTATTAAAATTTTTATTTTTTTCATATGATAAAATCTCATTTAAAGATAAAAATGAAGCCTGCAGAATGATCTTCTCATCTCAATGAAAAAAATACAAATAACGATTTCTCTTGTTATTATAAAATAAACATTTTAATATATAAATCAGTTAAGGGTTCGTACTAGAAAAAACAGAAAATACTATTGTTTTTTTTTAATAGGGAGGCTGGAACAATGAAAAAAGTCATTTATATATTGGTATTCTTCATAATTACAGCCGTAATCACGGCACAGCAGATCATAAAGAATTCTGAGGAGGCTCTCAATCAAAAAGCTGGGCGTGTATTAAAACTTAAAGAAGAAATGCGGATGGATGGTGTGGGAGAAGGTTATTATTTTAATGGGGTTAATAAGCTCCAGATCGATGATGATCGAAATCTTTATCTGAGAGATTCCTGGCACTCTCAACAGCGGTCACATCTGCTTAAATTTTCTCCTGAGGGCAAATTTATAATGGATCTCTATAAACAGGGAGAAGGACCGGGAGAGATTCAGTCAAATTATGACTTTGCTCTGGGCGGTTCTAAGGTCTTTTTATTTGGTTATATGAAAAGAAAGGTGGTTGTTTTGAATTCTAACGGTGAATTTATTGAAGAGTTCAAGGTTGAATCGGTTTCAGTTGGTGATTTTATCGGTGTTTATAAGGAATGGCTGGTCTTTCTTCGGGAGGATTGGCCTGTGGAAAGAAAAACTTCTAAACTCTACGAAGTGAATGATACCATAGTATTTATTTCTATGGATGGCTCAGAAAAAAAGGAGGGCCTGACATATTCATACCAGCGGTTTTTAATTTCATTTGCCCAGGGCGGCGGTATGATGTCCTGGGATCCGGTCATTTTAGCCTTAAAAGATAATAAGCTCTTTGTCTACCGGTCAATGGAATATATCATCGAAGTTTTTGATCTAAATTCCGGAGAGATCACACATAAAATCACTCGGGAATATCCCCGGGTTAAGTATGAACTGCGAAAATGGGAAAAAGATTTCATAAAAAAACATGATGCGCCCAAGCGGAAATATGAAAACGATATCAAGGAGTTATTTACGAACCAGGATCAATTGTGGGTTAGAACTTCTTTCAGCGACGAAGAAAATGGTTCTTTATTTGATGTGTTCAATGCCAAGGGAGAGTTCATTGACAGCTTTTTCATTAATATTAAAGGTCGGGTGGTAAAGATCGAGGGAGAATATCTCTATGCCTCCGAGAGTGATGCAGAGGACCTTCCTTTACTTATAAAGTACCGGATCATGGAACCTATACTAAATTAGTCTGAATTATTCAAACTTGACTATTTACTGAATGGAAGTTTTAGAAGTAGTTACGTTCTAAATTATTTTCTGATTCTAAGAGGATTTTTCCATTTAAGTCTGGGAAACCGGCTGAAATCAGAATCGGTTGAATAAAGAGTGCATCCATGTTCTATTGCTAACGCCGACAGGTGAGCATCCGGTACAAGATTGGCAGTAGCCTGACCATCTAAAAGCAGAGCTTGAAAAATCTGCCAGTGACTCTCGGTCGGATCAATTAAGCGAACACAGGGCTGATCGATCCAGCTTTGGATTCTATTTATGGTCTGATCCAAAGTTAATGGTTTATGAAATATTCTCCTGTTTGTGCAAATGCGGATAAAAGCACATATGATCGACCAGCTGAGACAGACGGGGGATTCTCCGGATAGCTGTTTATCCCACCATTGGCGGGCTTCTTCATGCAGGGGGCTTGATTTATCCTCTGCATGAATAAGGATGTTTGTATCGACCAGGATCATCGGGAGTCTTCCCCTTCCGCTTGAGAGATCAATTCCTGGATATTATCCAGGCTGTAACCTTCACGCAGACCCATTTCATGAGGGACCGTCCGATAGGAGCGGCTTTTCTGAGGTTTTTCGACCTGATCTAATCCTCTGCGCAGAGCTTCGTTAAGAACTACCTTAAAAGGCTTTTTAAGCTTCAAGGCAAGTTCTTTGGTTTTCTGGGCCACATCCTCATCAAGAGTCAATGTTGTTCTCATAAAAACATCATAGCATAATTATTAATGATGTCAAAGCATCTAATTGAAAAATAATCCCTAACACTCTATGAGCTTAAACATCACTCTTAATGACGGATGAAAATTAAATTTTTCTCAACGTTTTGGATATGGCGGCCTCTTCCATTTCTTGACCGGATTCTGCTTGAGCTGTTCCATGACGACTTCGATCGCCTTTTCCAGCTGTGGGTCTCTGCCTTCGATGACGTCCTTGGGCCACTGCTCCACTTCGATATCAGGAGGAACGCCTACATTCTCGACCACAAATCCCTCTTCAGTCCAGATAGCCAGATTGGGCGCAGTCACATAACCTCCGTCCATAAGCACCGGAAAGCCCAGAGTTCCGACCAGGCCGCCCCATGTCCGTTTACCGATCAGGGGGCCGATATTAAGCTGCCGGAACATCCAGGGCAGAAGGTCTCCGCCCGAGCCGGCGGTTTCGTCGATCAGCATCACTTTGGGTCCGGGAATGGATGCGCTGGGAGTTTTGAAATCATCACAGTAACGGGTATTCCAATAGCAGAGCACACCCGGCCGCCTCAGAATGTCGATGTAGTAGTCGGCGACCTGACCGCCTCCGTTAAAACGCTCATCCACGATGATGGCTTCTTTGTCCGACTGCGGGAAAAAGTACCGTTTGAAATAGACATGTCCCAGCGTGGTGGTATTAGGAACATACACATAGGCGACCCGGCCATCTGTGGCTTCATGGACTTTTTTAATATTGCCTTCTACCCAGTCCCGGTTGCGCAATGCAGACTCGTTTGCAACCGGCACAACTTCGACCGTCCGGGAACCGCTGCCGTCAGGATTCGGCCCCACCGTGATCTCTATGAGCTTGCCGGATGTGTTCTCGAACAGACTGAAAAGGTTGGTGGGCGGGCTGAGCTTGATTCCTCTGACCGCCAGGAGATATTCCCCTTCTTTGA
>CAZLBV010000195.1:0-12631 GCA_964557845.1 uncultured Eubacteriales bacterium
GACCCTGATATAACCCAGGGAAGACCGAGAGACCTCGGCAAGGAAACCATGGAAGAGTTCCAGAAGCAGCAGAAGAAAAAAGGCGAAGAAGGAGAAGAGGAAAGCCCCTATGGCTCAAGGGGTGGATTTTCAGGAGAACAGCCGCGAACCATAGTACGTTTCATTCGCGATGAGAAAAAGCTCCTGATCAGCGGAGGCTTAGCCGGAGGCAACGAGTTGGCCGGAACCCCGGCTGTTGTTGACTGCAAGCTTGGCGAAGGCCATGTGGTTCTCTTTGGCATCAATCCCATGTGGCGCCACCAGACCCATGGCTCCTTTTTCCTGGTCTTCAATACCATGCTCCACTTCGATCATTTAGATGCTGGGAAGAAATAATTCAAAAAGAGTTTTTTTCTGTACTTCTTTTCTCTTCTATGCTATGCTCTTGAGCAAGTAAAAGGATGGAGGTAAGCATGTTAAAACGTTTTATCTATATGGGAATTTTTATATTTATTTTTATTTCTGGTGCAACTTTTTTATCAGCAGAGTCTGAACCGGTAACTATTTCACCTAATGCCCCTACCAATCCTGTCAAACTCATCTTCATCCACCATTCGTGTGGAGAAAACTGGCTGGCGGATTGGGGGGGAAAGCTGGGACAAACCCTCAAGAAGAATAATTATTTCGTGAGCGACACCAACTACGGCTGGGGCCCTGAAGGGATAGGCGACTTAACCGATATCGGTCATTGGTGGAATTGGTTTCTTGGCCCTAATCGGAACATCTACCTTCAGGCTCTATATACAGAATACGAACAACATTCTGACTATCCCCGTCTGTCTGCTGATCCAGGCGGCAAAAATGAGATCGTCATGTTCAAGTCCTGCTTCCCTAATTCCCACATCAGTGGGAAGCCAAACGACAAGCCCACAAAGGGCGCGAACCCGCTGCGCGGTCAGGACTGCTACTCCTCCCACCATACTGTCGCCAATGTCAAGGACATATACAGAGATCTCCTTAGCTATTTTAAAAAGCACCAGGACAAACTTTTCATTTTAATCACAGCCCCTCCCCTGGTTCAGGGTGGAACCGACAAAGCCCATGCCGCCAACGCTCGAGCCGTCAACAATTGGGTGGTAAATCAGTGGCTGAAAAAATACAACAAGAAATACAGCAATGTCCGTGTGTTTGACTGGTATAACGTCCTGACCTCCAATGCCGGAAACCGCAACAAACATGATGCCAAAAAGGCAAAAGGAAACCACCATCGGATCTGGAAGGGCAAGATCCAGCACATCCAAACCAAGAAAAACAACTATAGTTCCTACGGTATGGATGAATGGGACAGCCACCCCACGGCTGCTGGCGGTCAAAAAGGCAGCATCGAATTTATAAAGCTCCTGAATGTCTGGTACCAGGAGTGGAAAGCTGATAAAAAATAGCTGCATCTCAATTTACAACTTCATCAATTTCAATCAGAAACGCCAGCCCTTTAGTTACAAAGGAAAACAAAAACCATGCCGCTTTTGACCTGGGTTTCTTTGCTGATCATCACCATCACCATTATCGGGGTCTCGCTGGGGCGTTACCCCTTTCTACGGATGAACCGGGCCACCATTGCTTTTGTCGGAGCGGCTGCTCTTATCATCATCCATGCCATTCCCCTCGAGCAGGCCTATCAGGCGATCGATCTTAACACCATAATTTTGCTTTTTTCCATCATGGTTCTCAATGCCAATTTTCGTCTGTGCGGATTCTTCTATTTGGTTACCAAATACATAGTGAATTTCGCCCGGACACCCAAGCAGTGTGGAAAATTATAAATAAATAATCAATTTTACTAATTTAAGCAGCAGTTCAATTAAGAATTAAATTCAGCTTTTTAAATCGGCAAGACGTTTTCGGGCGTCTTCGACTTCCGTTAGGCCCGGGTCGGAATTTTTACATAGTTCAAGGAATGTCTCGTAGTGCTCAATGGCTTTATTATTATTTCCTTTTTCTTCATAAATTTTGCTGGCTAGATAGATGCTTTTGCTGTAAATATCCCCATAAAACATACCTCCGGGAGTAAGAGAAATGATGTTTTCACATTGTTCGAGGGCTTTATCCAGATCTCCGGCCCGGTAATAGGCCATGGCTAAAGACTCCATAAATTGTGCATTTGTTTTGAAAAGCATTTCATCAGACGCCGGAATTTGTTTAAAAAAAGTTAAATTGCAAGCTTTTTGAATCAGATCAATCGCTTGGGAATAATTTCCCTTTTCAAGCTCAATCATGCCTGATAAATGGTAATACAAGCGTATGGATTTTTTGTGTATTCCTGCATCGATAAATTCTTTTAACTTTTCAGCAGTGATTTGAGCCATATCAATGGAATGATTGGCCAAATGAATTAAGCCCTCCATGTGCATAGCGGACCGCTGTAATGGGAAGCTGTAATGAACAGCCTGCCGCGCGTTTTCCAGGCCCATCTCACACTCTTTTAAGGCCTCCTCATATTGCCCGATTTTATGGTACGTATAGGCAGATTTTATGTGCCATTCTGATACAGCCCATTTAACGTTAATCTCCCGGGCAAAGTTTATACCCTGATTAAGCCAGGATTGCGCCTCTTTATATTTCCCCCAAAGTAGATTTAAAGAAATTGAGCCGTTAACAGCGTTATAGCCTGCTCCTGGTTCGGTTAATCCGGATAGTTTCCAATAGACATCCTCTGCTTTTGTAAATTCTTTCTGGGATTTATACACGAGGGCTAGTTCGTCAAGACTCCAAAACTTCTCCGGATCCAGTGAAAGAGCCTTATTAGCCTCAGAAAGAGCCAGATCATATTTACCCAGATCCCGGTAAAGCGATGAAAATTCCCGGCGGATTTCTGAAGACTCCCCCTTGTTCATTAAATAGTCTTCTAAGACCTGTTTGGCTTTATCAAATTCACCCATAGCTTTATAGCTGGCGGCCAATTGTGTGTAACTTCCCACAAAATCCGTCCCGGCATTGCAGGCTCTTTCATAATAAACTACCGCCTGATCCCATTGTTCCAAATTATGATGGATGAGCGCTAAATTATGATTAGCCGTTGTCTCCTCGGGATAGAATTCCAAAAGTTTATTAAACGCCTCCATAGCCCGGTTATATGTATCCTCCGAGTTATGATAATACGTTCCCTCGATCAAGTATCGTTCCCTGTCTGACAGCCGGTCTTTTAAGATCATCGCTTTTTCCATATATTCGCGTCCCTGAGACGCTAATCCAAGATTGCTGTAAGCGACACCTAATTTCCGGTAAGCCAGGGCAAATTCCGGGTCAATCCGGACAGCCCTTTCATATAGAGGGATAGCTTCCCGGTCCCGGCTTTGATTGTGCAGCTTCACTCCTTGGGAGTAGTATTTAAATGCTTCAGGGGATTGGGTGGTGATTTGGCCCAGATCTTTATCCAGGTCATTGGAGATTTGTTCTGCGGAAAGATTGAGATCTTTTTTTATCTGCTGCGTGATCTTATCCAATGAAGCTATGATGCTGTCTTCGCCGGTTCCTTCTTGCCTGATGGAACTTACGGCTTCAGATGACCGCATATTCATTAACGCGGCATTGATGATGAATCGATCGCCCGCCGTAATAAAACTTCCTTTAAGAACATGGCTGGCCCCGCCCTGTGAAGCTACTTTCATAAGGTCTTCAGTCGAGTATTTATTCTTATCCAATAAGTTTAAATTATCCATCAAGGAGTAGATCCGGTCACTACTGAGAACGCGTACAAATTTGGACTGGCTTAAATCTGTAATAAGCAGCTCGGTCAACCCATTCCTCCAGTGATTCAGGTCTTCTTTTCCGGAACTGTTTTCAAAATACAAAACAGCAATCCTGGGCTCATCTCCCTGGGTTACCGGCGCCAGGCCTTTATCTGGAATAAGGCGCCATAATATAAGAGCGCCAATGATCAAACCAACAACCACAAGCGCCGGGATGAGAATTTTTTTTAAACCGAAGGTGACTGTTATTTCTTTGGAGGTAAGGGTTTTTCTCTTCGGCATAATCTTTATTGTCGATGGAATTGCAGCTTCAATGCCCTCCAGCTCCGAACGTAATTCTCCGGCGCTGTGAAAACGTTTATCCTTATCTTTTTCCAGGCATTTGAGAATAATACGGCCCAGGTCAATCGGGATCTGAGGATTCAGTTCCAGCGGATCTTTTGGGATCTCGCTTTTATGCTTAACACCAATAGTGAAAGGAGTATCCCCTTCAAAAGGGACCCGCCCCGTCACCATCTCATAGAGTATCACTCCCAGGGAGTAAATATCTGAGCGCTGGTCGATCTCTTTGCCTTCCACCTGTTCGGGGGACATGTATTCCGGAGTGCCGATCATCACGCCGTCTCCCGTTATCCTTTTTCCGGTAAGGGACCGGGCAATTCCGAAGTCCATGATGCGGACATTGCCCTCCCTGTCGATCATGATGTTGTTGGATTTGAGGTCGCGATGGACCACACCGAGTTTATGCGCCTCCGACAGCCCGTCACAGACCTGTTTGGCGATTTTGACGGCAGTTCCGATGGCCAGCTGCCCCGACCTGTGTATAAAACTTCTCAAGTCCTCGCCGGGCACATACTCCATTGTGATGTAGTAGGAACCTTTTTCCCTGTTAAGGTCATACATCCGGCAGACATTTTTATGCGTGATATCCCGGGCGATCTTAAGTTCATTACGGAACCGCTCGATGGTCTTTTTATCGGAAGCAATCTCCGGCTTGATGAGCTTAAGGGCGATCTTGGCATTGATCTCTTTATCAATGGTTTTATAGACCCGTCCCATGCCCCCTTTTCCCAGCTCCTCGATTATCTGGTAGCGGCCGGCAAAGGTGGAGCCGGTGGTGAGTTCCTGTCTGGGAGTTTCTACGGTTTTGGTAACTTCATTCTCATTGATCGAGCGGAGCTCCGCGCCGCAGTCTGCACAGAAAGCAGCGGTTTCAGGATTTTTCGCACCACACTCAGGACATTTGATGGTCATGACTTCCCTTGATGTCATTAATTTTCCACCCTCGAAATAAATTTGTCTCCATAATATACATAATGAGTAATTTCAGTCAATATAAATCAGCATGAATGTCATTTAAAAATTAGAAATGGACTGATTTTTATAGATTTAAATTTTAAAAGTGGACTAAAGGTGGTTACTGTGGTTAAAACCTTCTTTTTGATAAGGAAGCACGAACCATGGCTAAACAACTACACAAGCCTTTTCATGACAAGCGGCTCAAAGCATTGCTGCAAAGTTACATCAACAAAGAAGTCAAGCTTCATTTTAATCTTTTACTTATCTTAAATTATGATGAGTGAGTTAGGAGACCTGATATGAAAAACTCAATTGTATTAACTGGAAAGTCAGCGGAACTATATTTCAAAACCATCTACACTGAGGATATTAGCCTAAATATGAAAATATTGAGAAGATCCTACCGCCCAGATGCAACGCAGGATCATAAAGATGAGGATCTGGAGAGGACAAAATCAGTATTCCTAGATTAATTTATTGCATACACAAAAACCACCCAAGTGACTGATTCTAAAGGATGTTTTCTGGTACGCCCGATAGGATTCGAACCTACGACCTTCTGATTCGTAGTCAGACGCTCTATCCAGCTGAGCTACGGGCGCACCGCTTACGAATGACTGTTAGTCATGCGAAAATACTATAGCTGATAATCCCCTTTTTTGCAATAAATTTAGGCTTCTTCGGGGGAGGAGGAGGGCAAAACGGGTGCTTCTTATTTAGGCGCAGGAGAGATCGATCGACGAAAGAATTTTTTATTTCACCCTTTCCAGAAGGAGCTCAAAATTTTCTTTCTCGGCATGAGTGAACAGATGGTAAAATTCATTTTTCAGTGTGACCAAATACAGCCGGGCTTTGGTCATATCTCCCTGGGAGATGTAAGCCAGACCCAGATAATAATAAGTTTTTCCGGCGCGGGGATTGATCTCGATCACTTTTTCCCAGCTCCTGATCGCTTCGGTCATATCACCATGGGTCATATAAGCTGCGCCCAGACTGTTATAGGCAGAGACATATTCCAGATCAAGCTCAATAACTCTTTGAAGATTTTTCACGGCCTTGGCAAAAAATTCTTTCTCATGAGTCTGCAGGTACTTGGAAAGATAGATCGATCCTATATAGTTAAATGTATCTGCATATTCAGGATCGATCGAAACCGATATCTCAAACGCCTGCAGGGCTTCATCATTTTGCCCCATCTTGGTATAGGCCAAGCCGAGAAGAGTCCACAGTTCCGGATCCTGCTCCATCTGAAAGGGCTGATCGCTGCGCAGCACCCGGATAATCTCATCATAATTCTGGGTATGCATTAAAAACTCACAATAAAGTTCCAGGATCTCATAACTGAAGGGAAAGGTTTTATAACCCTTTCTCAATGTTTCCAGAACCACATTAATTTGCAGGCTTTCACCATATAACTTAGCCAAATAGACATAGGCGATGTCCAGCCTGTTTTCCTGTTTGATGATATTTTCCAGCGCCGCAATTCCTTCTTTGGTTTTATTGCTTTCTCTCAGCCGGTAAGCCTGGATGATCTGGTTATAAAGCGGAAGGAGTGATTTGATATCATCCTCCGGGCCGTAAGTTCTTTTTCTGCCTACAGGGCTCGATGTGATGTAACCGAGGCTTCTTAACTTGCGCAAACCAACAGAATCCGTCTTTTGGGAGGCATCGGGCTTTTGGCCGGAGACCTGGGCTTGCATGAGCTGGTCAAGCTGCTGTTTGTAGGCAGGAAGTTTCGCGGCATCGATCAAATTTTTATTCTCACTGAAATCAGAGTCAAGATCATACAGTTCAGGAATGGGAGAATCAAAGAATTTGTAATTTCCTCGAATGAACCCTCTTAGCGGCGCCCAGTCCATCCGGTAAAAAGGCTCCAGCGATTCAAAGTAAATGGTACGCTCCCCTATGCTTTTCCCCTGCATAGCCGGACAGAGTGAGATTCCTTGAAGATGGTTTGGAATTTCCATATCCAAAACATCACATACTGTCGGGAAAATATCGATATGAGCCGTGAAGTCTTCTACAGTTCCAGGTTTATTACCGGGAACATAGATAATGAGAGGCACCCATAAGGAAGCGTTATAGGCAAGTATTCCATGGGTCTGTTCTCCATGTTCCCCCAAGGATTCTCCATGGTCTGAGGTAATGATAACTATCGTGTTCTTAAGCAGACCATTAGAATCTAAATATCCCATAAATCTACCAAGTTCACTGTCTACATAGGCTGCTTCCCCATCATAAGGGCGATCCTGATACTTACTTTTGAACGGCTCCGGCGGATCGTAAGAATAATGAGGATCGAACAGATGGAGCCAGGCAAACCAGGGCTGCTTCTGCTTTTTTATCCAGTCCCAAGCAGGCTTGATGACCTCTTCAGCTTTCCTTTCTCCCTCAGTAAATTTGGGAGCTCCGGGTGAGATAAAATCATCATCATAGAGATCAAATCCCTGGTCAAGGCCAAAACGGGAATCCAGAGGAGCCGCCCCGTGAAAGGCACCGGTGGAATACCCATATTTTTTCAGATGCTCGGCGATGGTTAAAAATTCCGGGCGCACCACAAAATCGACATTGTCCTGGACTCCATGAGAGAGCGGCGTCGTCCCCAACAGAATATTGGTATGGGAGGGGAGTGTCAAAGGATTATGAGCAAATGATTTAGTGAAGATAACAGATCTTTCGGCTAAGGCGTCAATATGGGGCGTTTTAACATATTTGTCTGAATAACAGCTCAATCGATCTGCCCTTAAAGTATCGATGGTGATAAGGATTAAGTTTAATTTGGATTTTTCCGCTTTAGCTGACGAGGATAAACAAAAAAGAATTAAAAATAAATTAATTAAGAGAATAACTACAGATGAACTTTTATTACTTCGCGTCATAAGAGATCCTCATTTAATCATATTATTATCAATAACTTAATTAATAATATATTATTATATAAAGTTGCATTACTTCGATTAGACTGGTGATAATGGAAATTTCTTCCCTGAAAATATTATTTTTTTTGAAATTTTTTTTGCCTGAACTATTGAGGTTAGTGATTAAAGGGAATTATTAAATGCCTTATGGTTTTCCCTCTTTGCCCTTGATCCTACTTTTAAGCCGGCTGAGGCGGTGGGAAAAGTCTTTTTCATAATAAGTAGAAAGAGACATCGACAGCACATATCCTTCTTCGGCAAATCTGTGGGCTTCTTCGTATTTCGCCTCTATATGCTCGAAATACATGGCCAGTTCCCGAAAAGAAAAAAGATGCTCAGCAGAGGGATTATTTAAAGAGGCAATTTCTTTCCATAAGGATATGGCCTTATCCCATTCATGGCAGTGTTTGTAATGATCTGCCAGCTTTTTTTTTGCCTGGACAAGGACATGATCGGTCAAGCTACCATTGAGCGCCCGCTGATAAAACTCAAGGGATCTTTCTTTATTACCCGTAACCTCCAAAACCTTTCCCGCCCCGAAAAAATCCATGGCATCGGCCAGATATTCCTCCGCGTCTTCGGCAAAGATCGAAGCCCCTACAATAACCACTCCTAAAAGAGAAAGGATATCTTCGGCGTTATGGTAGAGGACAGGTTCGATCAGGTCAAAATCTCCAGTCTGTAGATACTGGAAATACCGCCAGGGGATCTCGGCGGAGGGAATATCCTCAGTCCGGCCGGTCCTCACCACTTCTTGGGCAAGATGGTACAACCGGCAGCTTTCCAGTTTATGCTTCCAGAGCCTCCGCGCCGGAAATAAAAAATCAAGGTGTGGCAGGTTGTTCAAACGAAAAGGTTCACGATGAAGAATAAACCGGGTTTCCAATAAGGGGATATCAAAAGCCTTACCGTTATAGGTAATAATGGATTTAAAATCCATATCCTGTAAGAATCGGGCCAGATCCTGTATCATCTGCTCTTCTGCCGCCGGCTGCCCTAAAAAGTACTGCCGGACCCAGAACTTTTCACCCGAATAATATCCCATTCCGATATTAAAGGGGATCGTTCCCGTTCCCCCGGAAAGGCCCGTAGTTTCCAGGTCAAGGAGCAAAGATGTCGAAAGATCAAGGCCGGAAAATTCCGGATCGCCGCTCAAAAATACCAGCGTATCGCTGTTTATCTTCAATCCATCTTTTATTGCGATCTTTCCGTAGCGTGCCTCCAGAGCATACTCATTTTCTGTGCAGTTAAAAGGAACCCGCTCTTCTGGTTCATAACCCGTTCTGGAAGGGAAAGATCTTTCCGGCTTTTTTTTCTCCGTCAAATTGATCAAACGTTCGAGTTTTTCCTTGACCGTGAGGTCTTTTTCTTCATCAATTTTTTTCCAGGTGTCCTCTACTAGACTGCTGCGGAGGCGTCTTTGCCTTTCCCGTTTGAGCTGTTCCAGTTTGTCTTTGATGTCCGTCATTTTTCTTTATAAAAGAATGATCACCCTTAACAAATCTCTGACACAGAAAGCCTCTATCCCTGTCGGAATTCATTCTCCTACAAATTGTAGAATTATGGTCCGTGACCTGGGCCGGTTATCAAAATCCACAAAGATTATCTGCTGCCATGTCCCCAGCATAAGCTTCCCATCCTTAAATGGGACCACCAGTGAAGGCCCCAGCAGAGAAGCACGAACATGAGAAAAACCATTCCCATCACCCCAGCGGGCATCATGATGATAATGAATGTCTTGGGGAACGAGCCGTTCGGCCATCTCAGAAAAATCCCTAAGCGCACCGGATTCATATTCGATGGTGGTCAATCCTCCGGTAGAGCCGGGAACAAAAAGGGTTACTGTGCCTGATTTCAGTCCGAGACCGCTCAATTTTCGGGACACATCGCTGGTTATGTCATGGGTATCGTTGAAGCCTTCAGTTGAAAGGCTGATAGTCTCAGAAACAATTTTCATAGTTTAAACTCCGATGTAATATTAAGATAATTTTTCATTGTTTTCAATTAAGACGTCATTTAGTTTGAAAATAGAACACAGAAGTCAGGAATCAGGAGTAAGAAGAAAACCTCTCATTCACTCATCCACCCATCTACTCATCCACTTGTCCTCCATTCTACTTTATCCATTTTCATCATTCGTGGTTGCACTTGCATATTATTAATTAGTTGGATCCGTCAACCGTCCTATAAAGAGGATTGAATTGGTCGATCTGTCTCTGATGATAAAGATAAAGGGATGATCGGCCTTAAATACCGGCACATTCATGGGCATGGCAGCCAGTTCCATCACCACCGCTGTCGCTGCTGCCGCCTCTGTTCCTTTTTCGTCAACTTCTACAAAGGCCTTGTGGACTACATCAGATATATATAATTCTCTACAGGGCTCCATATTGGAAAAATCTGCCGAACGGGTAAAGGCTTCTTTCATTCCCAGTGATCTAAGGATATCATTTAAATTGAAACTTTGGGTCATCTGGAACTTTGGAAAATAGGTCTCGACTTTCTGCCGTTTCAAACAGTTCAGCCATTTCCCCAGATTTTCCTCATTTAAAATTCCTTCCAAGTCTTTCAATCCATCTTTTTTTTCGGGAAGCAGCACTACCATCGAAAGGGACTCTCCCTTATAGGGCATCTCCAAGATCCGCATGCCCTCACCTTCTGCATATTCAAAAAAATCCTCCTGATACATCATCGGAACAGTCACTTTATTGGCCTCATCCAGCCAAAAATCACTGTCCTGGGTGGCCTTGGGATTGAACTTATGCTCCCATGTACCAAGAAAATAAATGGCATTGGTTAAAACCATACGGGTTAAGTCATTAATGGTTCCCTGGGCTAAAAGGTCTTTGATCTTATCTTCGGTTTTCTCCTCCACCCAATCATTGATCCTTATTCTTGATTTATCCGTATCCCCTTTAAAATCAACCGGAAATATATTGGCTTCGTAATATTTTTTCGTTAGATCAAGAAAATCTTTTTTAAGCTCATAAGTTTTTTCAGTCCATAACGCATTGGCAATATTTAAAATAACCGGCTCCTCTTCCTGGATCTTCTGAAGATGAGATTGAAGTTCATAAAAAGCAGAATGTATCTTCTCCTGAGGCAGACAAAAATGAAGGACCTGAGCCATTTCCTCTTGTGTGTTCCCGCAGGCTCCAGCATAGGTCATAGCCAGAGCCGTAGAAATACTGTAAGGAGAATAAAAAATGTTCCCCTCTTCTTGGCCTAATAACTCATATATATCTAAAGCGAATCTGGTATTGGCGCGGGCAAGGTCATTCATGGCATCCTCCGGAAAAATCCCAGTTGGCATAAAAAGCAAGACTAAAATCAATGGCAGGGCTTTCTTCATGGCTCTCCTCCTTGAGTTTGATTCCTTTGTTTAATTATGCCTCAAAAGACTGAAAATTTAAAGCCTAAACGCAAGTAATCTTAATTTTTAATGCTTAAAGCAGCGGCTTATATCTTATGAATTATGTTTCCTCAATTTTTTGTTTACTTATGGATGAGTGAATGGGTAGATGAGTGAATGAGAGGTTTTCTTCTGACTGCTGACTTCTGGCTCCTGACTGCTCTGTTTTGGTTTTCTTCTATCTTCTATCTTCTGAATTTCTATCTTCTGCTTTTTTTTTAATGATTTATGTCAATATTTTTTGATCCTGGCTGCTATAAATAAAAATCCAATATAGACCAAAAGGACAATGGGCAAAATTAAAGACCAGTTAAGCCCTGCTATAAAATTGTAGATATTCAGTAACACTGGATCCATATTGTTGCTGAAGAACATAATAAGGACCATGGGAACAAAACCCATAGCGACCATCACAGAGAGGACTACTATCATATATTTTGTATAGCCGATCCAGAAAATGAATACATATGAAATTGCAGCCAAAAGGAGGCTAATCGACCCGTTAATAAGAGCCAGGCTGCGAAACAGGATCAATTGTTTTTCCGGCCAGGGCATCTTGCTCAGAAAAACTAGTATCCCGCCTACAAAAACAGCATCAACTAGAAAAACCCATAAAAATTTCGCGCCCACAATTTCCAATTCCCTCAGCGGAAAGATCTTTAAAAATTCATACCCATTATTCTTCTCTTCATACTGTTCGCTTCCGAATACCGGTCCCATGGCATTTAAATAGACAAATAGGACACATATCAGCACGGCAAAGATCACAACCTGGAGATTACCGTGGGCAAGCACAATCACTAGCGCCGAGAGAAGGACAAAAACCAACAAAGAAACAATAAAATAAAGGGAATACTTTCTAATCATAAGCAGCATCTTCATCTCTCCTTAACATGAGCGATCAAAATATCATCCAGGGTAACATTCTCGATCCTTATTTTCCCGGCATCCATACCTTCACTCAGACTGTCTTTGATTCTCTGAAAACGGTCGGTGATACCTGAATTTCCTAAGACATGTTCTCTTCTATCGATCAAGGTATTGACCATGAGTTGATCTAAAGCCCCTTCTTGATAATGGATCCTTTTCCATTGATCCAGTAGATCGTCTTTAGGAGAGGATAAGACGATCCGGCCGTTGACCATGAAACAGACAATATCTGCGGTACGGGCGATATCATCGGTGATATGAGAAGAAATGATCACTGATTTATCCCCCTTTTCCGGGATCGTTCTTAACAGATCCAGAAGTTCTCTCCTAACGATCGGGTCAAG
>CAZLBV010000196.1:0-3583 GCA_964557845.1 uncultured Eubacteriales bacterium
ATGTTTTCAAGGATGGTCCGCCGCCAACCAACATGCATTACTGCATCAACTCAATTGCCATGGATTTTATACCTGAGGGAAAGATTATGGAAAAGAAAAATAAAGATAAGCAAAAAGATGTTTCCACTAAAGAGCAAAACGAAGCTATTTTTGCCGCCGGCTGTTTCTGGGGGGTTGAGGAAAGATTCCGGCAAACAAAAGGGGTCCTTTCCACCAGAGTGGGATATACCGGAGGAACGGTTCCTGATCCTACCTATAGCCGGGTATGTTCCGGAAAAACCGGTCATGCCGAAGCGGTAGAAATCATTTTCGACCCCTCTGTGATCAGCTATGAAGAACTGGTCAGGAAATTTTTCCAATTCCATGACCCCACCCAGCTTAACCGTCAGGGGCCTGATGTCGGTGAACAGTATCGATCCTCTATTTTTTATTTGAATGAAAGCCAGAAAGAGATCGCTCAAAAAGTGAAATCCCAACTGGAAGATTCCGGAAGTTATTCCAAATCAATTGTTACAGAGATCGTTCCGGCCTCAGAGTTTTATGAAGCGGAAGAATACCACCAGCAGTATATCGAAAAAATGCAAAAAAAGAAAAAGGACTGATTTCTATTTGTCTTTTTCATTCTTTTTTAACTACATCATCTGAAGAAGAACTGATTATTTTCGGTGGCTGCTCCCCAAGGTTATATAAAGATAGACCATCACTCTGCCTGGTGGCATCCCAGGTGCCTTTATAGGGAGTTCCGGTAGTCATTTTCATAGATCCGCTCATTTTCGAAAAATTAGGATTCACTCTTCCGGAATAGACAGGTTTTTGTCCTGTTTGATAGTTAAATGTGACAGTTCTTTTATTAAGATTCCAGGTTCCACTTCCTCCGCCGCTGCTGTTGAATGTACCGTTTTTGTTGACGGTCCATGTTACTGAGCCGCCGACAATATCTTTCCAGTTGAAATTCATCTTCCACGTTCCAATGATGTCTTCTATGCGTACGGTTTTTTTGACCTCAAGAAGATGGCCATTATAGTCCACAAGATAATACTTGCATTGAACCTTTCCCCTTTTGAAAAACGGTTTCGGCAGGGTTAGGGTGCCGCCCTTCCAATAAGGTAATTCTCTTTTTCCTTTAATTTTATGGTATTGGTTTCCATTTGAATTAAAATATTTATATTCTTCTATATAAATTCCTGCTTTTACAGCATTTTTGCTTTTAAGTGAATATTTCCACCGCCATTGTAAATTTACCTTATCCCACAGAACACGAATGGGTGCTTTTATCATTGGTTGGGATTCTGGGTAATTTCTGGCTCCTTTAGGATGGAATTTCCTCATGTATGTAGGATATTCACAATCCGCAGTTGGATAACCGGAATATTTAACATAAACAGGCTTGCTTCCAGCCCAGCCGTCATGGATGATCAAGCGGATATGTTTGTACTGCTTCCAGTAACCGATGCCCGTAGTTGAATGTTGATTAAAAACACCTGTTCCTCCACCGAGATTAACCGGATATTTAGCATTGATCTCTCTGGCAAACTTGGTTAAAAACAAACCAGGTTTATTGTTCTGCCTCGTTACTTCAGAAACATTCGGCTTGTAACCTAAACCCTTAAACATCAATTTAGAACCTTTCAGTATCCAACTTGGAGCGGTTCCTTTAGTAGAGGGGTCAGTTCGGTAACAAATAGCTGTCCACTCCAGCAGTTTTCTGATTGATTTTCCTTTTGTCTTTACTTTTCCTTGACTTTCCAGATATTTCAGGCAGTTGACAAAGGCAGCCGGACTACAGCCCTCATATCTGGCCTTGGCATATTCCTTAACATTCAACTGATGTTTTCCTTCTTTTACAGCGCCAAGGTCTATGAAGTATGAAGGGGCCGAGGAGTCTAAAACCTGACCGGGATGGAGAAAAGAACCCCACTCATGTTCTTGGGCATGATCTGGGACAAGACAGATTTTTTCAGTCAATAAGTCACTTAAAGCAACTGTTTTGCCCAGATGAATCTCTGTCACCTGGCTATAGGGATATCCCTGGTCCAGCTTAGATCCCACGCAGGTATGAAACAGGTCGACATAGATGAAGTAAGGATCATAAGAAGGGGTTTCCATGAGTTTTAAATAGAGAATGTGTTCAGGAAGGCCGGCATGGGCTTTAAGAAAAGACGGCATATCCATATCTGCTCCCACCACCACAGTCATATAGCGGTCCGGCTGTGCCATTAGATCATAGCCTTCATCAAACTGACCGGATAAAGCCAGATAGACGCCTTGCAAAGCGTCGTCGCTGATGAAAACATCATCCGGATATACTTCATCTTCCCCCATTAGAGTAAAGACATAGACAGCTTCTTCCCCAGACGGCCAGAACATTAGTTCGTGATCGCAAATCTTCAGATCTTTCTCAAAGATTAGTTCCCCATGATATTCTGCTGCTCTTTGGGCCACCTCGAGTTCGATCTTTTCTCCGGCGAACCCGGAAAAAGCCAGGAGGACAAAGAGAAATAAAACAAAGGAAATCAAGCCTAGGTATTTTTTCATGAATACCTCCTTAAAAAATTTTGGATGATTTATTTTTAAGAAAAGCCGATACGTTGGAGTGATAGAAATCCAAAAAACAGAATCGATTAACCCTTAGCATGCAGACGACTTTTTTCCTCCGAATATTTTTAAAATTATCCCCGCCAGATAAAAAAAGAGGAAATCTTATGTTACCTTATTTTTTTTTTGATTAAAAGGAAAAATTTAAAAACGCAGCTTCGCTGACTTAAGTTGTTGTTAATAGTACATTAGTTTTTTCTGATCAGGTATGGAATTTTCTTAAAATCGATTTTTGTCCCCGTTTTTTGAGTTTAATTTTTTGATGCGAAACGGTATCCCACCCCATGCACTGTTTGAATATATATAGGATTTGAAGGGTCATTCTCGATCTTCTGCCTGAGTTTGGCTATGTGCTGATCCAGGGTCCGGGTAGTTCCCTGGTATTTTATCCCCCAGATTTCATCTAAAAGCGTGAACCGGTCGATCACCTCTCCATTGTGCTCGATCAAATATTGAAGGAGAGAAAGCTCTTTGGAGGATAAAAAGAATTTTTCATTTCCTTTAGTGCAGTTAAAGGTTTTAGGATCGACTCTAACATCCCCGAAGCTTATTGGCTCTAGATCCCTGTCTCTGGTTTTAGACTCCAAACGGCGGAGCTGGACCCGGATTCTGGCTAGAAGCTCGTTGATCCCAAAGGGTTTTACGATATAATCATCCGCTCCCAGCTCCAGCCCTATGACCTTGTCTAACTCCTGGCCTTTGGCGGTGAGCATCACGATTGGAGTTGAGGTATCTTTTTTCCTTATCTCCCGGCAGACATCATAGCCGCTTTTTTCAGGCATCATGATATCCAGTAGGATAAGAGTCGGTTTTTCCCGGGAATATTTGACAAGTGCTTCTTTGCCGTCTACGGCAGTAGTAACTTCATATCCCTCGCTTTCCAGCAGATCCGTGATCCCGGTCAATATAGCCTTATCATCTTCAACTACGAGGATCCTGATTTTTTTCATGAAAGATCCTTTAGAGGGAATTTTATCTGAAAAACACT
>CAZLBV010000197.1:0-4965 GCA_964557845.1 uncultured Eubacteriales bacterium
AGTACCCATGGGATTCGGCGCCGGGATCGGCCGCGTAGGAGAATTTTACGAGCAGGGCAACTGGTACCGGGGCGGAGCCCACCAGATGCTGATGACCGCCTGGCTGTATGATTACGGGTTTATCGAGACCTCTGAACACCGGCCCAGCTTTCCATCAGATATGACAAGTGAAGAACTGGTGCGAGTTTCTAAATATTTTGATCTGGAAGCTGAAGTTCCGGAGGTGGATTGGTCTAAAGCCCTCTGGCATTTACCTCTCATGGATATTCCCAAGAGTTTAGGCGCTCCCAAAAGCGTCTATGACGATATGATCCGGCGCAAGCCCAACGATCCGGCCTGGTATAAGGGCGGTTTATACCATGATGATATGCCTTTCGGCGCACCCGGTTTATGGTTTATCTCGTGGTATGACATCTCAATCAGTCCAAACTTAGCCTTGGTCAACCATATCCGCTCCCATGAAAAGAATCCTGAGATAGCCGACAACCAGTTTGTCGTCATTGCTCCGGTGACCCACTGCGCTTTTTCTCGGGGAGGCAAAGAAATTGTTGTCGGTGAACGCAGCATGGGGGATGCACATTTTAATGTAGAGGGACTCACTCTCAACTGGTTTGATTACTGGCTTAAAGGAGAGGACAATGGCATCCTGGAAAAAACCCCCAAATTTCAGTACTACACCATGGGCCTTAATCAATGGCAATCATCAGAGACCTGGCCTCCGGAAAATGCGGAGATGGTGACACTTTACCTTAACAGCCAGGGAAAAGCCAACAGCGTGTTTGGCGATGGGAAATTGATCCCGATACCACCTGGTCCAGAGGACAACCCGGACAGCTTCACCTATGATCCTTTTTATCCGGTTCCCATGCATGGAGGCGGGTTTTGCTGCTTGGGCAGCGAGTATCGGCCAGGTGCCTTTGATCAGCGGCAGATAGAAGCGCGCCATGATATCCTTGTTTATTCCACCGAGCCTTTAAAGGAGGGAGTGGAAATAACCGGCCCCATTGAGATCACGCTCTTTGTGTCCTCTGATGTAAAAGACACTGATTTTACTGTGAAGCTGGTAGATGTTTACCCGGACGGTAAAGCATATAATCTATGTGATACCATCCAGCGCGTCCGGTATCGTGAAGGCTATAACCAAGAGGTATTTATGGAAAAAGGAAAGATCTATAAGGTTCCGGTCAGTTCCATGTCCACCAGCAATTATTTTGCACCCGGCCACTGTATCCGTATAGAGGTTTCGAGCAGCAACTTCCCCCGCTACGCCCGCAATCTGAACACCGGAGGGAATAATTATGATGAGACCGAGGCTGTGGTGGCGCACAATGTAGTGCATCACTCATCTCAATATCCTTCCCAGATCAGGATTTCGGTAGTCAATGGATCAGAGTGATGAAAAAGGGAACGGGCCCAGCTATTTGTTTTATTTTCAAAAACATAATATGAGTTTTCCACAGATATTACTTTTTTCTATGGTTAAAGGATGGATTCTGTGGAAAAATCGCATAAATATATGATAATAAAATAATTATCCGGGCCCGACCCCGCTTTTAATATCCTCTTGGATCTCAGCGAAGTTGGACATGGCCACAGCGGCAACGCTTATGTAAGAGTGGTCGAGAACCCATTTAATAGCGCCTGCATAAGAAGCTTTGGATACTCCATCCGGAGCATAAGGCCCGGCAGAACAGGTCTTCATGGCGACCACACCCAGATTTTTCTTATGGGCTTTTTCGAGCTCGATCTCAACGCGTGGCTGATCCCATTCATAATAATTTCCGGATAACATATGCACATAAGAACCCTTGTGATTGTAGGGAAGCATGATTATGTCATAGAAGCCTGACTCATTGGCGGACTGCAAAAGCTCGATCTCATCATGGCAGGAGAATCCGTGGGCCCTGATGCATCCTTTCTTTTTGGCTGATGAGAAAAATTCCATGACAGTTGCATTCTCCAAAACCTGTGTTTTTTCGGCGTCATGAATGAGCATGATATCAATATAGTCTGTCTGGAGAGCCTTTAAACTTGCCTCAAGCGAGGATTCCATATTCTTCCACAGAGCCTGGGAAGCACTATTCTGGGAATCTCTGCTATTTAGTCTAACCCTCATCTTGGATTGTATGATCACTTCCTTACGAATGCCTTTAAGGGCCTGACCTATCATGCGTTCGTTGTTGCCGTTAAAATAATTACGGCCGGTATCGATAAAATTAATCCCTTGATCCAGAGCCGCCAATAAAAGAGCAGGCTCCATGGACCGTGCAGCTCCATAGCCCAAGGTAGCAGCTTGGATTCCACTCCGCCCCAATGTCCGCTTCTGCATAGAGTGCTTGTCCTGGTTTTTCAGATCCAGAGGTCCTTTTCTGAGAACATCATAAGCAATCAACCCGGACAGTCCTTTACACGATTTTTTCAGAAAATCTTTCCTGGTTATGCGTGCAGGTTCTTTCATCTTAGACATCATCTATGCTCCAATAATCTTGCGCTTTCTTCTTCTTTAGTTTGGACTAATCATAAAAATAATAGTGCATGACTGAAGGAACGTCAAGGTTCCAGACCTTACATACAATGGGTTCAGAATTCAAGGAAAACTAAGAAGGCAGAATAAATAGAGACTTCTTCTTGACTACATACTGTTATCTATACTATTTTTTTTAGATAGACCAAAGGAGACAAAAATGAAAATCAGCAGTGTTGACGAAATGAGAAACCTGGATAAAACCGCCATCGAAAAATTCGGGATCCCACAAGAAATTCTCATGGAGAACGCCGGGCAAGCAGTATACTTTGTCATCCATCAGGAATTCGGAATAAAAAATAAAAAGTTTTTGGTGTTCTGCGGGATCGGGAATAATGGAGGAGACGGGCTGGTGGTAGCCAGAAAAATCCATTCCAACGGCGGCGAGGTTATCGTTTATCTCTTGGGGGATCCGACCAAGTTTAACGGCTCGGCCAAAACCAACTGGGAGGTAGTAACAAAACTTCCGATACAGGTCCAACACTTTGATTCCAGCGAATCCATAAAAAACAAAGTGCTTGAATGTGATGCCATCGTGGATGCTGTTTTTGGAACAGGGCTTACCCGTAATGTCGAGGGCAAATATAAGGAAGCCATACATTTGATCAACCAGAGCGGAAAGCCTGTCTTCAGTGTGGATATCCCATCGGGAATCAGTGGAGATAGCGGTCAGATCATGGGAGTGGCAGTAAGATCGGATTATAGCGTAACTTTCGGCCTTCCCAAACGGGGGAATATGCTTTACCCAGGCTTTGAGCACTGTGGGAAATTATATGTCACCCATATTTCCTTTCCGCCGACCCTTTATGAACAAAGTTCCTTTAAGGTGGAAATAAGCTTACCGGCGGAGCTTCCTCTCAGAGATGAAAAAGGCCACAAAGGAACTTTTGGAGATGTCCTATTCATAGCCGGAGCTTCCAGCTATCTGGGAGCTCCTTATTTTTCCGCCATGTCCTTTCTTAAAGCCGGCGGAGGTTATTCCCGGCTGGCAGCCCCATCTTCCATAACCCCGTTCATTGCCAATAAAGGAAGCGAGATCGTTTTTGTGCCTCTCGAAGAGACTTCATCTGTAAGTGCAGCTTTTAGTAATAAAGAAAAACTCCTGGAATTAACTGAACAGGTGGATATGGTGGTAATGGGGCCGGGCCTGTCCTTAGATCAAGAAACCCAGGAGCTGGTCAGACAGCTGGCCAGAGAGATCAACAAACCTGTTCTTATCGATGGAGATGGCATCTCTGCCATTTCCGAAGATACGAAATGTATTAAAGAAAGGCAGCACCCTACCATTCTTACTCCTCATCCGGGCGAGATGTCCCGTTTGGCAGGTACCTCCATCAAGGAAATTATGGCGAATCAAATTCCGTTGGTTCAAGAGCAGGCTAAAATTCTCGATGCTACTCTTGTGCTCAAGGGGGCCCATTCCCTGATCGCCTGTCCGGATGAAAGAGTATTCATCAATATGAGCGGCAATCCGGGTATGGCAACAGCCGGTTCCGGCGATGTTCTTACCGGCACTATCGCAGCCATGTTTGGGCTTGGCCTGGACCTCGAGGATGCTGTAAAAACCGGTGTTTTTCTTCATGGGTTCTCCGGCGATCTGGCAGCCGTTGAAAAAGGAGAAGATGGGATTACAGCTCAGGACATTCTGGATTCTCTACCAGAGGCTGTGAAGTTATACAGAGAAAACTACCAGGAAGCGATAATAAATTTTTATGAGAGTTTATATATAGTATAGGAAGTCAAATGAAAGCCTGGATCTTAGAAAATCAAAAAAATATAGAAGAACACCCCTTAAGATTGACTGATATCCCTATGCCTCAACCAGGCAGCCGCGAGATCAGAATCAAAGTTCAGGCCTGCGGGATCTGCCGGACAGATATCCATATCGCCGAAGGGGACCTGCCTTTGAAAAAAACCCCTCTTGTGCTGGGGCATGAGATCGTCGGGATAGTTGAAAAGACAGGAAAAGAAGTTCAACATTTTAAATTAGGAGATCCGGTAGGAATTTCCTGGCTTAACAGCACTTGCGGTAAATGTGACTTCTGCCAGGAAGGCAGGGAAAATTACTGCCCGGATTTTAAATGTACGGGATGGGATGCAGACGGAGGATTCGCAGAATATGTAATTATTCACGAAGATTTCGCACTTTCCCTTAAAGGCATAAACATGGAACCAGAGGATCTGGCTCCCCTCCTCTGCCCAGGGATCGCCGGATACTGCGCCCTTAAATTAACTGGAGCAAAGAAGGGAGAAGCCTTGGGGCTTTTTGGATTTGGCCCCACAGCTTTTTATGTTCTAAAGGCAGCGGCCTATCTCGGCATCAGAATTTATGTAAGTACACGATCCTCGTTTCACCAACAAGCAGCCATAAAAAACGGTGCGTTATGGGCTGGTAATATTACTGAGGAAAATTTCCCGATTCTGCTTGATTCGGCCATTCT
>CAZLBV010000198.1:0-10592 GCA_964557845.1 uncultured Eubacteriales bacterium
AGCCTGCTGGAGAGTGAACTCTTCGGTCATGTCAAAGGATCCTTTACAGGTGCCGTTGCCAATAAAAAGGGAATGTTCGAAGTCGCTGAGAAGGGGACGCTTTTTTTAGACGAGGTGGGAGAAATGTCTCCCTGGACCCAGGTGAAACTCTTGCGGGCACTCCAGGAAAGAAAAATCCGGAGAGTGGGAGGAACCGAGGAGATACCGGTGGATGTCAGGATCATTGCAGCCTCCAACCAAGACCTGAAAAAAGCGATAGAAGGGGGAAGATTCAGGGAAGATCTTTTCTACCGCTTGAACGTGATATCTTTAGAAATGCCCCCCCTGAGAAAAAGAAAGGAGGACATACCTTTACTGGTGAACCATTTTCTCCAAAAACACTGTAAAAAGATGAACCGGAAAATGAAAAGGCTCTCCCCGGATGTCATGGCTTTGCTGGAAAGCTACAACTGGCCGGGAAATATAAGGGAGCTTGAGAATACCATCGAGCGGATCATAGCTATTGAGGAAAGGGAAACCATTACCAGGGTGAGCCTTCCCAGTGAGCTGCTGGAACCGCCAAAATCGCAGGATAATGACTTCATGATCGAGCCGGGATTTAATTTAAACAAAACCCTGGATAATATCACCCAAAAGTATATCCATAAGGCTTTAGAATCGGCCAGAGGCAATCTCACTCAGACAGCCTCATTGTTAGGGATCAATTACCGCAGTCTTCGTTATCTGATTGAAAAATATGATCTGAATGATTCCAAGGATGAGCTGCGGGGGAGTTAGATCCGGTGTGTGATCGACAAATGTATGTCAATAATCTGTCAAGGAAATGACAATAAATGTCAATAAAAAGAAGAGAAGAAAAAGAATATGATTTTATGTTATTTATTATCAACAGCTTAGAAAGATTTAAGTGTTGGCATAATATTTGCTATAATAATAGCGAGTAAATAAAATAAACTGGTAAATAAAGAAACCAGAATTAAGGAGGTTTTAAATGCTTAAAAGGAAAAAAGGTTTTACGCTGATCGAGTTATTGATCGTTGTGGCGATCGTTGGGATTTTAGCTGCACTGCTCATCCCCAATGCGATTTCAGCCATGCAGAAGGCCAAACAGAAAGGCACCATGAAGGATATCGCCACGATTTCTACCGCGCTGACCGACTACGTGACGGATAATGGGATAGCACCTGAACATAATGGTAACGTTGATAACACCCTGCAGGCCACTCTTTCTCAGCTCTATCTAAAGATTTGTCCAACTGAGGATCAGTGGGGTAATCCCCTAAATGTTTATTCGGGTCAGGACGCAGATTTTGACCACAGGGGATGTATTTTTGGTGGGAGAGATGATTTTGTAGTTGAGTCCTTAGGACGTAACAATGAAGAGGATGGTGATGATTATAATTCTAATACACCAGAAGCTGGAATGTATACAGTGACGAATATGGCGTCTTTTAACAATGACTTGGTTATGTTTAATGGATCTTGGGTAATCGGACCAGTTACCAGATCCGGAGCATCGACTTAATTTAAGGCGAACCGAGCGTAACGACCAGCCTTTAGGCGGCACATCCCGAGTGGGTGCGCCGCCTTTTTTTTTGCCCTTTTTTAACTGCTGCTTGATTTAAGATCTTACTGGGATATAAAATATACCCCGTTCATGCGTACGATACTTTTTCTGCTTATCTTCAGCCCGATCGCGCTGGCATCTGTCCCCTTCTGGCTGCTATTTTCTCTTCTCAGGCTGATATCGCCTTTATATAGCTTAGGTAAAGGATTGGTGCGGATGGCGTTTTTTTTACTGGGAATTGAGATCCAAGCTCATGGAAGGGAAAATATTGATAAAAACAAAAATTATATCTTTATGCCCAATCATTTAAGTTTCTTGGACGGACCTTTAATCGTTATGCTGATCCCGCAGCCGGTCCGGGTCATAGTGAAAAAGGAAGTTTACAAGATACCGGTTTTCAATTATGCCATCCGTAAAGCTGAATTCATACCGGTTGACAGAGAGGGGAAAGAGGCGGGAAAGCAAAGCATCGAAGCGGCCACAGCTCTCATTAAGCAAAAAAGATATTCTTTTCTGGTTTTTCCCGAAGGAACCCGCAGCCGGACAGGAGATCTTCAGGGTTTTAGACGAGGGGGCTTTTTTCTTGCCGTTGACAGTCAAACCCCGATTCTGCCGATTGTTATCAAAGGGTCTTATGACCTTATGCCGAAAGGCAGTTTTTTCGTAAAAAAAGGGAAAGTAGAGGTGACTTTTCTGCAGTCTGTCCCCATGGATAAATACAACCGGCAGAATATGTTAGAATTAATAGATACAGTCAGAGAAAAAATGTCCCTGGAATTATTGAAAACATAGGAGTGATTTTAATATGGACTATCAACATGCAGCCCTGGAACTTAAAGATGTAATTGAAAGATTTTTCCTTCAGCGGGAAAAAGACTTTGATCAAGCATTGGAGCTTATTCTTCGTGCCTTCCGTTCCGGAAATAAGCTTATGGCCTTTGGAAATGGCGGAAGCGCCTCTCAGGCTCAGCATTTTGCGGCGGAGCTGGTGGGCAGATTCCAGAAAGAACGCGTTCCTTTTCCCGCCATCGCCTTGACCTCCGATACTTCTTTGCTTACAGCCCTTGCCAATGATTATTCCTATGAGATGGTTTTTCACCGCCAGGTTGAAGGGCTCAGCCGGCCGGGAGATGTAGTGTTTGGGCTTACTACCAGCGGTAGATCCCCTAATGTGGTCGCTGCCTTTAAAAAGGCCAGAGAGATGCAGCTTAATTCTATTGCCTTAACCGGAAAGGGGGGGGCTGATCTGGCCCCTCTGGTGGATGTGCTTCTTGCTGTTCCTTCAGAAGACACTCCCAGGGTCCAGGAAGCCCATCTCTTCCTCATTCATCTTCTGGCTCACGAGATAGAAAAGCAGAAGATAGAATAAAATCAGAAGATAGGAGAAACCGAGAAGCCAGGAGTCAGAAGAAAAACCAAAAATCCGAAATCCGAAGCACGAGATCCGAATGTCGCATTCGGATTTTCTTCTGACTCCTATCTTCTGGCTTTCAATCTTCTGATCTTTATTATTTCCGGGGGTATATCCCCTCTCTTCTGGGCCGTGATTTTGTTTCCCAATTATAGGTAAGGGGTTGGGTCTGTTCTTCTTCATCTTCCGTCTCTTTTGGGCTGCCGGGAACCCTCACGCTGCTTTTTGCTCTGGATTTATCGATCCGGAAAGATCTTTCGGCTGCGTTTAAGACTTCGGTACGAAGGCCTTCCTCTGAGATCTCTTCGGTGAATTCTTTTCTTCCTTCTACCAGATCATGAATATAATCCTGGATCTGTTCTTGGGAGTAAAATTTTTTTATATCCCATTCCTCAAGTTCCCGGCCTTCCACATGGGTGATCTCTTTGGTGCCGAGTTGGCCTTTTTCATAGCGGTTGGTCCCGCGCAGATCCCCTCTTTGTATCTGGGCCATGAGGCTGATAGGGACTCGGTTGGCCTTGCGGACCATCTGTTTTTTGCTGCGGCCGTTTTCTGCATATTCCTTGATTATCTCTCCCATGCCCCCGGTGTTGTACTGCAGAAATTTCAGTTTGTCCGGATAATTAGCGGCCAGGGTCATTATGATCTCATAAAAGTGATTGACCTTGGCGCCGCGGGAACCTATGATAAATGGATCCGTGCCCACGATACGGACAGATTCACCTGCTTTGAGCGGCTGGCTGGCAAAACTATGGGTGCTTTCTCCCCAGAGATAGGCTAGAGTTGCCTGTTCCGGGGTTAGTTCCTGAGCAAAGGGCATGATCGTGTTTCTTCTGGTGATAAAGGCGAACACCAATCCATCCAGTTCCTCGAGCGGAGGGAGATTGATCGATTTTGAAAAGATGCCGACCATTTTTCCTTTGAGGTTGACCTTTAGCTTCCGGCGCGCTATGACCGCCCGGCCGTTCGCCGTGAGGCTTTCATCCAGAAAGTCCACATCGCCGTTGGATTTGATCATGACATTTTCAAACAGGGCGCTTTTATCAATGAGAGCATTATACATGGCTTCCTGGTATTTTTGTTCTACATCGGTCTTAACGAAAAAGTTGTTCTCTGAACCTAAAGCCGATCCATCCCTGCGCAAAAAGCAGATATCATCCTGAGTAACTAAAGTCTTTTCCCCTTTATCGTAATCCAGTCCGAGCTGATGGCAGGACCAGGTCGATTTTCCGGTGGCCGTAAGGCCGAATAAAAACACGCCGTAGCGTTTCAACTTGTCATCCGAGCCCCTGACCGTCACTATTTTAGTCCCGGCATGCAGGCCCAGCATCCCCTCACGATCCGCTGCCCACATGGCCTGCCGGAGAAACCCCTTTTTATCTTCACCCATATAATCGGTGCCCAGCGCGATATTGATGTTGTATTCCGGAAGAACCAGCACCTGCTGCCGGATAGGATGCTCCTCAGGGATATGGATCATTATGAATTCAGGCCCCGGCCTTTTTGAAGGCTTGAACATGGTCGTTCCCCACATGAGCCCCAGCCGGTAATTGATGAGATCTGCTTCAGATAACACCAAGCTGCACATGGGATTATAGGTATCGTTTTCTCCCATCCTACGCTTGATGAGAAAAAAAGGCAGGGTCCGCAGCAGATGCAAAACTTTATCCAATTCTTCAGGGGCTGCGGCAATCAAAGCTTCCTGCTGGGAGGTCGGCCGATGCAGGCGCACGGCGGGATTGCCCAAGTAGACGGTTCTGGGAGCGATGCGACTCGAGATGGCTGATCTCCATCCATAAGAACCGTATTTAGTTTTGATACCGGTGGCTTTGGCCCTGGGTTCCAGCCATTTCAGGTCTACTCTTTTTATATTAGGGCCGTTAAGCACCACAGCCAGTTCCTGGGCGAATTTTTTATAAGCGTCTTGGTTGTAGATAGTTTGATCACTCATTGGTAAGCCATATTGTTTTTCTGAACCATGCCAGGTTTATAAATTGTCAGGTTTCCTGGTTAAAAATTATTTTTTTTATATCTTCATCCTTAGCTGTTCCGCTGTTAAAAATGAAACAGCGTGTGCATTCGAGCAGATGACGGTAAAAATTTCTCTGAAAATCTATTCTTTCTGGAGTGGTCACCAAAAGATGGGGATTAAAAAAGGGTGAAGCATCGCTTGGGGTCTTCTGGACTCCTATGGTTTCTCCGGCTTCCAGAAAGCGGAGAACATCTTCTGGGTCTGCCTCAAACAATGGAGGCGAGAATTTATCATTTTTAAGAATAAACACCCATTTAAGCGCCGTGCGTTTGACATGTTTGGCCGGGCCCTCTATCCAGTAGGGATCAAGGAGGGCCATGGATTTTTTCGAGGCCGTATAACAAAAGGGTGAGCCCCTGTCCAGCCGGCAGTCATCTATTTGGAGGCATTTTTCATTCGTACAATCTTCCTTGCGGGTAATGACGTTTTCGCATTTGCTGTGGTCGAATAGGGATGCCAATTCTGGATAGGAATCGACTGTATTGGTCGGCATAAACAGTTTCCTGTCGATCGCATCCGCCAGGGGAGTTCCTGCGGAAAAGCGGACGAAAATACAGTCATTGGAATGCAGCTTGGCCTGAGGATCATTTAGTAGGGAAAAGAAGAGTTCGGTTTTTTTGGTGCCTTTGGGGCCGATCAGTACCAGGCCTTGCCCGTTGAAATCCAGGGACATCCCCCGGACTGCATTGGAATTGAACAGGCGCTCGGATATATCCATGATCATACCTACTGCCAGGCTCCGGAGGGGACCATAATGATCAGCATTCACTACGATCCCGGTTTTTGTCTCGCTGTTATAGAAAACCCTTGGTTCCCTTCCCGGGATATTATCAACGGCATAAATGATCCCATGGGGCTCTAGATTGGCCTCTAATTCTGCGGGATACCAGTTTTCCAGCCAGAAGTCGTACAGATGGGATACATTTGTTCTTAGTTGAACGATCACACCATTTATATTGGCGTTCCATTCAAAATAATTTTGGTATGTGAGGTGGGATTCCATTTCTCCCACAAGGGCATCACGCATTTGGACCGAAATAGAGCCATCTGCCGGGACTGTTCCCCGGGTGTTGGTGAGAGTATTGTTCAGAGCGATCTTCTTGACTTTTCGGGCGGTTTTAAGATGGGTCAAAGCTTCGGTGATCCTGTCCATCCCCTTCTCTAGATTTTGCATGGAGGTCGCATAAGACAAGCGGATGTAATCATCGGCGCCGAAGGCATCACCCGGAACCACTGCTACCTTGGCTTCCTTAAGCAGGTAATATGCCAGGCCGTAAGAGTTCCTGATCTGGGTTTGGTTGAATTCTTTTTTGTAATAGGCAGAAAAATTAGGGAATAGATAAAAAGCGCCCTGAGGTTTAAAGCAGGATAATTCCGGGATGCTTTGTATGCGCATCAAAACATAATTTCTGCGCCGCTGAAATTCAGCCTGCATTTTCGAAATCTCATGTTGCGGTCCGTTAAGGGCTTCCAAACTGGCTTTTTGGGAGATGGAACAGGGATTTGAAGTCGTGTGGCTCTGGATTTTTGCCATCCCGCTGATAATGTCTGCCGGCCCGGCAGTGTAACCGATTCTCCACCCCGTCATGGAATAGGATTTGGAGACTCCATTGATGATGATCGTTTTTTTCTTAACTTCTTCTCCTAAAGAAGCAAAGCTGAAAAAGCGAAAATCGTCGAAGATGAGTTTTTCGTAGATCTCATCTGCGATAACATAAATATTCTCTTCCAGGATAATATCGGCTAGAGCCTGGAGTTCGTTTTTTTGGTAGCATGCACCGGTTGGATTAGAGGGATTGTTTAGAATTAAAGCCTTGGTGGCAGGAGTGATGGCTGCTTTGAGCTGCTCGGGAGTGAGGAGAAAGCCATTTTCTTCTCTGGTGGGGATGAAAACGGTTTTACCTTCAGCCAGAGAGACCGCATGTGGGTAGGTTACCCAGTAAGGCGCGGGTACTATGACTTCATCTCCTTTGTTTATAATGGCTTGGATGGCATGATACAGAGAACTTTTTGCTCCTGTGGAAACAATTATTTCATTCCGTTCATAGGAAAGGCCCGAATCTTCTTTGAATTTCTTGATTATCGCATCTTTGAGCAGAGGGATGCCTTCTGCCTGAGTGTATTTGGTGAAATCATCTTTTATGGCCTGGATCCCGGCGTTTTTTATATTTTCTGGAGTTGCGAAATCAGGCTCGCCCACACTGAGATCGACGACGTCTATCCCCTCGGCCTTCATAGCCTTGGCCTTGCTGGTTACCTTGAGGGTGGGGGATTCCCCAATTAAATTTGCCTTTTCTGATACCATTTTATTCCTTTTTTATACTAATAAGAGGAATTAATTCTCTTCTTTTTCTTCCTCAGGATTCAGTTTATCTTTCATATATTTCTTTATATCGACTCCAGTAAGAGATTTAACCACCTCGGGCATCTGGGCAATTATCTCAGCGACCTGACCCGTAATTTTTGAGGCGCCTGTTCCCTTGTCCCCTCCGATCAGCACGATCTTCTCGATCTTAGAGAGGGGCTCAGAGACGGCCCTGGCTAATTCCGGTAAACTGTTGAGGTACATTTCCAGAATGGCTGCCTGGTTGAATTTTTCCCAGGCTTTAGCTTTTTCCAGCATGGATTCGGCTTCGGCGAATCCGCTTAATTTGATCTTTTCCGCTTCCGCTGATCCTTCAAGCTTCATAGCGACTGACTTTCCTTTGGCTTCTGACTGGATGCGGTATTCTTCTGCATCTGCCTCTGCTTTTATCTGATTCTTTCTGGCTTCAGCCGGTTTAATGACATTGGATTCAAGTTCTTTTTCGCGGCGTTCGATCTCCAGTTCCTCGATTTTTATGGCTTCCTGTTTTTCGATCTGCTTGACCTTGGCTTCCTGTTTCTTTAATTCCTGATTGATCTTGTAACGTTCAATTTCGTAGGCAAAATCCGCGATGGCTTTTTTCTGATTGACTTCTACCTGTGACTCAGCTTTTTTAGCTTCATTCTCCCATTGGGCTTTTGCGATCAGGGCTTCGGCTTGCAGCCGGGCAACCTCTCCTTCTTTTTTCGCTTCTGAGGATTTGATGATGGCTTCTTTATCGGTTTCAGCCTCTGCAATGGCAGCATCCCGCTTGACTGCCGCGATCTGAGGTTTTCCCAGAGCAGCCAGGTATCCCTGTGTGTCGCTGATATCTTTCAGGGAAAAAGACATGATAAGCAGCCCCATTTGTGAAAAATCCTTTTGAGCTGCAGCGAACACATTCTGGGAGAATTCATCGCGATTGCGGTAGATCTGCTCAACTGTCATTTTACCAAGAACTTCACGCATTTTTCCTTCCAGTATATTGACCGACACGTCCCTGATGCCTTCCTTGCCGATCCCCAGAAATTGTTCTGCGGCTTTTTGAATGGATTGTTCCGAGGATTCGATCTTAACCTGGGCCACCGCCTCTGCCATGATATGTACACCGCCAAAAGTCAGCACTTCCGGAGTTTTGATGTTTATGGAGATGATCTCCATAGGAAGCACATCTACGGTTTCCAGAAAGGGGAGAACAAAGGTGCCGCCGCCGACTCGGTAGCGGTATCCGATCTTGGTTTTAGTCCCATCCGGGGCAATGGCTGTTCTTTTCCTTCCGCCGGATATTATGAGCACTTCATGTGGGCCGACTTTACGGTATTGTTTGGCCATGAGAAAAGAAAGCAGGCCAAGGATGACTATGATTATTCCGAAAAGAATTAAATAGGAGACAAGACTCATTCTGACCTCCTTTGAATGATACCTTTGTTATTTTCGATAAAAATTGTGTAATATTAAATCATATAATTTTTTTCGTGTATTTTTCAACAGATTTATCATAGATATAGATATTTCCAGTTATTTAATCGAAATATCTATATCTTATTAAATGAAATATCGCGGCTAACCCATCCTTCCACCCGATCTTTTTTCCCTCATCATAGTCCCTTCCAGAATAAGAGATAGGGACTTCATAGATGCGGCATTTCAATTTTGCTAATTTTATGGTTATTTCCGGTTCGAAACCGAATCGGTTTGACTTTAGTGTTATCTTATCAAGAATTTCCTTTTTAATGACTTTATAACAAGTCTCCATATCCGATAGATTCAAATTTGACAGCATATTTGAGAATGTGGTGAGAACCTTATTTCCGACATAGTGCCAGAAAAAAAGAACCCGGTGAGGGCCTCCAAGAAACCTGGAGCCATAAACAGCGTCTGCTCTGCCGTCTAAGATCGGTTCCAACAAGACCGGGTATTCAGCGGGATTGTATTCAAGATCGGCATCCTGAATAAGAACTAAGTCACCGGAGGCATGGGAGAATCCGGTTCGCAGGGCTGCGCCTTTGCCTTGGTTCTTTTCATGAAAAAAAACTTTTATTTTATTCCCTTGAAGCTTTTTTAGGATTTCTTTCCCACCATCCTGGGAACAGTCATCTACCAGGATTATCTCTTTTTCCAGCGGGATATCAACTTTTTGAACTCGGTTGAGGATCTTTTCAATAGTATTCTTTTCGTTGTAGATCGGAATGACTATAGAAATTTTGTTAAAGGCATTCATTATTTGTTTGCAGTTAATTTCTTTTTAAAATAATCGATTGTTTTTGTCAGGCCTTCCTCCCAAGAAGTTTTCGGCGACCATTTGAGCATTTTTTTGGCCAAAGATATATCCGGACATCTTCTGACCGGATCATCAGAGGGAAGAGGGTTAAACTTGATCTTGGATCTACTTCCGGTCAGTTTAATGATTTTTTCAGCCAGCTCCAGAATAGTGCCCTCATCCGGATTGCCAAGATTTACCGGGCCGATAAAATCTTCTTTGTCCATCATCAACTGGATCGCCTCGATCAAATCAGTCACAAAGCAGAACGAGCGAGTCTGGCTTCCGTCTCCATAAATGGTTAAAGGTTCCTCTTTGAGAGCCTGGACCACAAAATTACTGACAACCCGGCCATCATCAACAGCCATGCGGGGGCCATAAGTATTAAAGATCCGTGCGATCTTTATGTCTACATGATTCTGCCGGAAATAGTCCATAGCCAGAGTTTCCGCCACCCGTTTTCCTTCATCATAACAGCTCCTGATACCGATGGGATTCACATGGCCCCAATAATCTTCAGGTTGAGGATGGACATCTGGATTCCCGTAGACCTCCGAGGTAGATGCAAGTAAAATCCTGGCTTTTGTCCTCTTGGCTAAACCTAACATGTTGATAGTACCCAAAACATTGGTCTTGATCGTCTTGATCGCATTATACTGGTAATGAATAGGAGAAGCAGGAGATGCCAGGTGAAAGATCTGGTCCACTTCCACAAACAGAGGTCGTATGATGTCGTGACGTATAACTTCAAAATAGGGAAAACCGGTTAAATGCCGGATGTTGTCTTTATGCCCTGAAAAAAAATTATCCAGGCACAGCACGTCATCGCCTTTTTCCAGTAAAGCTTGGCAGAGATGACTTCCTAGAAAACCGGCTCCTCCCGTAACCAGAATACGCTTCATCCTTTTTCTCCTTCATTTTGACCGTAGGCAATAAAGAGCATAGATTTAGTCTTGAGAACCTGTTTTTGCATCGCTA
>CAZLBV010000199.1:0-4565 GCA_964557845.1 uncultured Eubacteriales bacterium
AGGTCCGCGGCCGATGAAGAAGAAATCCCGGGCTTCGGCATATTTCTTCGCAATTTTCTCAATTTGGGGAGCAGTATCTAAAACCTTTTGGATAAGGTCGGGTATTTCCTGTATCTCTTCTGTGTATCTTATGCCTTCGTGCCGGGATAATCTTCTTACCCGGCTGAACTTAAGAGCCATCATCAAGAGTACCATGACCTGACAAGTGAATGCCTTAGTGGAAGCAACTCCGATCTCAGGGCCGGCATGGATATAGATCCCCCGTCCTGTCTCTCTGGCAATAGTGGACCCTACGACATTACATAATCCGGCGACGATCGCTCCCTTTTGCTTGGCTTCCCTGGCAGCCGCTAATGTATCTGCTGTTTCTCCGGACTGGCTGATAGCTATCACCAGGGTTTGCGGTCTTATGATAGGATTCCGGTATCTGAATTCAGCGGCCTGCTCTATTTCAGTGGGAATATTGGCCAGGTCCTCAAAATAATAATCACCCATCATTCCTGCATGCAGGCTGGTGCCGCAGGCCGCGATTATAATACTGGATATTTCAGCCAATTCTTTAGGAGTGAAATTCAAGCCATTCAGGACTGCCGTGCCTTGATCAATGTCCAGACGCCCCCGGAAAGAATTCCTGACAGCTTCCGGTTGTTCGAAGATCTCTTTCAAGGTAAAATGATCGAACCCTCCTTTTTCTGCAGCCTTGACATCCCAGTCGATGAGTCCGGTTTTTCTGGAGACCGGTACATTATCCACATTCCGGATGTCAAATTTATCCTGATTGATGAGAACAATGTCGTCATCTTCCAGATAGATCACGCGTTTGGTGTAGGAAACCAGCGCAGCGACATCACTGGCTACGATCATTTCATTTTCACCGATGCCTAGAATAATAGGGCTTCCCCGTCTGGCGGCAATGATAGAATCCGGGTGGTCTTTAGCGATGACTGCGATCCCAAATGTGCCTTGAAGCTGTTTGATAGTTGCAGCCACAGCTTTTAAAAAGTTACCTTCATACATCTCTGCGATCAGATGAGCAATCACTTCCGAGTCTGTATCAGAGACAAACTTATGCCCTAAGCTGGTTAAATTCTCTTTTAATGAGGCATAATTTTCTATGATTCCGTTGTGAACCACGGCGAAATTCTGGGAATCGTCCAGGTGGGGATGAGCATTGAGCAGAGTAGGTGCCCCATGGGTGGCCCAGCGGGTATGAGCGATCCCTACATGAGTGTCGCTGTTTTTTATTTCCGGCCAGTGCTTTCTAACCAGCTCCTGGAGATCATTGACTTTCCCTTTATCTTTCAGTATCCGGATCCGGTCTTCATCCAGCACAGCCAGGCCGGCAGAGTCATATCCCCGGTATTCAAGTTGTTTAAGCCCTCTGATCAAAGTATCTACAAGGGGTCTCGGGCCGATATATCCTACTATGCCGCACATTCTTTTCCTCCCAAAGAGTCGGTAAAAATTTTCTTTTTGATCTTTTCATCCATGATGCTGAATGGATCAAAAACATTCCCAGGATTTTGTTTTAATGTGAATTTTTGAAATCATAGCAGCTATTTTTATTAAATAATGTCACCAGAGTATTTTGACAAAGTCTTTGTGAAAAGGATGATAATTGGGAACGATTTTTTTCAATAGAGCAATGATTTCTTCCCTTTTTCCATTGCTATTACCTAAATAAATGATTTGATCGATATCATCCATAAACTTATCCACATCTAATGCATTCTTGCTCTTGGCTTTAAATATTTTATCATATTCGGTCTTCTCCACTCCCTCTTCTGAACTCAATAGTTCTTCAAAGAGTTTTTCGCCTGGTCTCATCTGGGTAAAAACAATAGGGATATCCTTATCGGTTTCATAACCGCTGAGCCGGATCATTTCTTTGGCCAGGTCAATAATTTTGACGGGATCTCCCATATCCAGAACAAAAACCTCTCCTCCCATCCCTAAAGACGACGCTTCCAAGACCAAAAGTACAGCTTCAGATGTGACCATAAAATATCTTTTCATCTCTGGATGGGTTACAGTCACTGGTCCGCCCCGTTCGATTTGTTCCTTAAATAAAGGAATAACGCTGCCGCGGCTGCCTAAAACATTTCCGAATCTCACGGACATAAATTTGGTTATATTTTGTGTATTGTATGCTTTAAGTAATTTTTCTCCCACCCGCTTGGTGGCGCCCATAATGCTGGTGGGATTAATGGCTTTATCCGTAGAAATGTTTATGAATTTTTCAACCTCATATTGTACAGCCAGTTCAGCCAGTATTTTAGTCCCCATAATATTGGTTTTCACGGCCTCCTCCGGATAATATTCCTGAATAGGGACATGCTTATAAGCAGCGGAATGAAATATGATCTGGGGTTTATATTTCTTAATTATGGAGTCCAACTTTTTTTTATCCCGGACATCTCCTACTACTGGGATAATATTGGAATGGTAAGCCTTGAATTTGTTCATTAGAAGATAAATTTCGGTTTCATCGATGTCCAGTACAATTAAAGAATGCGGACTGAACTTTAAAACAGAACGGGACAGCTCTGAACCAATGGAACCCGCGGCACCAGTAACTAAAACGCATTTTCCCTTAAGGCATTTCTCTATTGCGGATGTGTCGACCTTGACCGAATCTCTTCCCAATAAATCTTCTAATTTTACTTCCTTGATATCAGACAGAGTGACGTTTCCGTCCATTAAGTCATGGATGCTGGGCAGTATTTTTATGCTTTGTACTGAATTGGAGTTTCTTGTCAATTCAACAATTTCTTTTATCTCTTTGGAATGGGCTGAAGGAAGCGCAATAAGTACTTCTTCGATATCATTGTTTTGAATCAGTTGAGGGATATCTTCTCGGGTGCCAAGAACCTTAACCCCCCGGATCTTGATGCCCTGTTTAGACATATCGTCATCCACAAACCCGATGGGGAGATACTGAGAATTTTTATTCCGTGAGATCTCTCTTACAATCTGTTCTCCTGCGTCTCCTGCCCCCATAATGAGAAGCCTTTTTTTATCCTTGGTGTATTTTAGAGTGCTCTTTAATCCCTCTGTTAATAATCGCTTGGATGCTCTTAACGATCCGATAAAAAAGAGGCAAAAAATAAAATCAATAATGAAAATCGAGCGGGGAAATCCAGGGCCGCTGAAGGGTTCAATGGTTCTAAAAAAGAACATGATCATTCCCAGAGTCAACGAACCTAATATCATGGCTTTAACCACTTTAATAAGTTCGTCTAATCCCACATAGCGCCAGGAGATATCATAAACATTGAATACTATTAAATAGAACAGCTTAATGATTAACGCCAGTCCTATATAATACGGTAGTGTTTTTTCATAATTTGAAGGGATATCACCATTGAAACGGCTCCAAAAAGAAATATACATCGCTGCCGAAATGAGAAAAATATCACATAACAGAAAGAATGCTCTTCGTTTGGATTTTGTCTTGTTAAATATGAAATTTTTGATATTTTTCATATCAGCTAATCACCCTTTTACATTTTAAAAATAAATTAGAGAGAGTTCAGGATATTTTTTAAATTGTCACAAACATAATCGATCTGCTCTTCTTTTAAATTATTATAAAAAGGAAGGGCAATGGTTCTTTCTGATACCTTTTCGGTAACAGGAAAATCTCCCTCTTTATAACCAAACATCTTCCGGTAAAAAGGCTGTAAATGAATGGGCGTAAAATAATTGCTGCAGCCGATTCCCTTTTTTCTAAGCTCTTCAAGAACCTTATCCCTGTCCTTCCTGGCATATTTATCTTGAAGTCCCACCACATAAACAAACCAACTTATTTTTTTATTGTTCTCAAAATGAGGGCAGATCACCTTATCACAGTCTTTCAACCGTTCATTATAAGCCCTTGCCACATTTTCCCTTTTTTTCAGAATCTCTTCTATCCTTTCCAATTGGGCAATTCCAAGAGCACAGTTGATATCGCTCATCCGGTAATTGAATCCTAATCTCTCATGCTGAAGCCAAGTCCCTTCTTCAGATCTTCCCTGATTCCTCATACTGCGGCATAGATTATATATCTTTTTATCATCCGTAACAATCATCCCCCCTTCACCAGTGGTCATCTGCTTGTTGGGATAAAAAGCAAAAACTCCACACTCACCGAAAGTGCCGGCCTTTTTCCATCCTGCTTGTTTTTTTTCCTGTTTTGGCTTTTGCGTTTTTAATCTTGAATTTACCAAATATTCTGCCCCTGTCGCCTCAGCCGCATCTTCAATGACCCTCAATTTATAATGATCCGCCAATTCCATGATTTGATCTATTTCGCAAGGCCGGCCGAAGATGTGAACAGGAAGAACAGCTTTTAACTTTGATTTATTTTCCTTGAGCTTTTCTAATTTTTCCTCGAGCTTATTTATATCGATATTCAGCGTCTTTTCGTCAATATCCACAAAAACCGGTTCCGCCCTTTCAAACAAAATACAGTTGGCAGAAGAAATGAAGCTGAAAGGCGTGGTTATAACCTTATCTCCATCTTTAATCTCCAGCGCCCTCATACACAGATGCAGACCGCTTGTTCCACTGTTGACAGCTAC
>CAZLBV010000200.1:0-18306 GCA_964557845.1 uncultured Eubacteriales bacterium
TTCTATTCTTTCCTTCACGTTAAAGCCAAAAGCACAACTGACCGAACAGAAAGAACAGCCGCTGCAGGGATCGTCAGGCAGGTCTAAAGAAGATAACAGCTCATGGGCAGCACCCAGATTCCGGTATCCATAAGCATACATATACCCGCGCATGAGCGATGGTATGGGCAATTGCCCCGGACACTGGGGAAGGCATCGTTCACACTGCTGGCAGTAAAGACCGGTATGATGATCATCTCCCTGGGTCAAGTCCCTTTTTTCCTCTTCGGTCAAAGTCAGATCTTCCATCACGGAAAGATCCAATTCCAGTTGGTCAAAGGCAGTAAATCCAGGAATCGCTGTATTAATATTAGGATTATTCAAAGCCCACTTCAAGGCAGCTTTCATATTGATCATATTCTGTTTTTCTTTATCCCAGTAAACACCAGCCTGAGTCTTCATAGCTACAACTCCCAAGCCTGCTTTGGCTGCTTCAGCAATGGCAACATCAAGGTCGGCAAGATATTCTTTACGAAAATTATAAGCCGTGAGAACCACATCATAGATCTTGGCTTCAACTGCAGCCCGAATAGCCTCAGGTTCACGGCTGTGAGTGGTAATTCCGATAAACCTGGCCTTGCCCTGCTTTTTTACCTTCTGGAGGGCTTCCATGAGCGGTTCGAACTGTACTGCCTCTTTCCGGCTCACGCCATGTAAATACAGAATATCCACATAATCCAAGCCCAAACGCTGCAGACTGGTGTGGAACATTTCAATAAAGGTATCCCCATTAGTCTCAGGGGTAAACAATCCGGTTCGCCTGTCTCTGGGCATACCGGGAACTTTGGTAGCGATCACAAAGGAATCTCTAGGCCTGTCTTTAATGACCTCTCCGATCATTTTTTCGTTGTTTCCCCTTTGATATCCCCAGGCTGTATCCAACATCACTATGCCTGCGTCCAAGGCAGCCGCGACTAAATTGGGATTATCGGCATTCATAACCCCCATAGAGACTATTGGAAGCTTAATGCCCGTATTCCCGAGGGTACGGTATATGAATTTTCTTTCTTTGCTTTCCTGTGGTTTATGGGAAAGATTTTTTCCACCCATAACAGATGGTAATACTGTAGCACCTGCCAGGCCGGTCATCCCTAATTTCAGAAAAGATCTTCTTTTTAACGACTCCTTGTTTTCACTCATAAAAACCTCCAAAAAAGCTACTTTTCTTATAGCATTTATAGATATTGTTGTCAACCAGAAGCGATGAATAAAGCAATGGATAAAGCCATGGCTGGCATTAAATGTGACAGTCATAAATCAAAAGCAGGATCACCTTCTGTTAGCCTTCTTTTTTCCACTCCTGCATTATCTCTCCAAAGCATTCCAAACCACTGGGAATACAGGCTCCATAGCCTCCTCCGGGATTGGTCCAGGCACCGGCAAGATAAAGATTTTTTATGGGTGTTTTATGGGGCAAACGCCGCGGTGAGGAATTATCCAGGGTCTGGTCCCAGCCGTAAATAGCCCCCCGGTAATTTTGGGTGAAATAGACATTTGTCAATGGAGTGCCTATTTCTTTGACTTCGATCGCATCCTTTAATCCAGGAAGAAGGACTTTTTCTACTTGAGCGATCAAGATATCCGCCATTCGTTCTTTTTCCGCATTGTAGGCGGTTTTCTCTCCACTGAAATAATCTTTCTCAAATGGTTTCCAATGATCGTAACCCTGGAGCACAATGATGTTCATAGTGTTTTTTCCCTCAGGAGAATAACCCGGATAGAGATTGTCATACAGGGTTAGACCAAATCCTCCTTTATCTACCTCAGCATTCACAGCGGTTTGGTAGGCAACTTCAGTATCATAACCAGTTTCATAGAAAATCTCTGTATCCTTGATGCCTATTTTTTTCACCAGATCGGTTTTTAATCCCAAAAAAACCTGAAAACTGGATAAGCTGGTGCTGAAAGTACTCATTTTCTCCAGGTAATTTCTAAGAAATTCTTTCTCATCCATCATCTTATGAAATGTATCGTAAGCATTGGCATTGGAGACTACTACTTTACCCAAATATTCTTTGCCCTCTTCAGTCTTTATGCCATAGGCAGAATGGTCTTTTACCAGAATATTTTTTACACGTCTGCGCAGCTGAACCTTTCCGCCTCTCTCTTCAATAAACGTCATAAATGCATCGCTTATCTTTTGGGATTTACCGATGGGATAATACCCGCCTTCCTGCAGATAGCTGACAGTGGGCAAAACATAATAGAAACAGGACAGCTTGGAAGGAGGAAGTCCATAATAGCCCCATAATCCAGAAATAATTCCCCTTAATTTAGTGTTTTGGATATATAGGTCGAGAAATTGACCCCATGTTTTGTTGAAAGCTTTGAAAAGGTAAGGAAATTCTTTGGGAACAGCTGCCATATTGACCTGATCCCCTGCTTGGGAATAGCGGTCGATATCCGCTCTTAAACCCTGCATATCTTTAAACAGGCTTTCAATCCCCGGCTTCTCTTCAGGAAATCGTTCTATTAAAAGCTTAATGTATCCCTCGATATCCTTTTGGGGAACACTGATATCATGTTCCGGAAAAATAGCCCGGTAAAGATTATAGTGAGGTACAAATTCGATGTCTTTAATTTCAGGAAAACCAGGAATCAGATTTTGGATGCCGTTACGTTCCCCCACTGTGGTAGAATGGAGGGACACATCAAAGACAAACCCACCCGGCCTTTTAAACGTGGTGGCATAGCCACCGGGAACATAATGCTGTTCTAAAACCAAAGGTTTGAAACCCTGGCGGGCAAAAGCTGCGGCACAGCTTAAACCTCCCAGGCCGGCCCCTATGATAATGGCGTCCCACTCTTGATCTTTACTGCCTTTCTGTCTTCGGGGAAAGGAATCCCAATCTAAGGACAATACTGGCAGCCCAGCCAATAAAGTCTTAATAAAATCTCTGCGTCTCAGTTCCTTCTTTATCATGATCTCCTCCATATTGAACTTTTTTATATCATATCTAAAAATTAACATAAATGAATACGCAAACAATCAAATTTAGTTCGATAAAATATGGAATGAATAGGCTTGTTTTTATATTTCCATGCTGTACAATTAGTTTCAAAATGGAAATTATCAGGAAAATAAGATCTTATCCCTTTCAAAAAGGAGCAGATAATGTCAAAAAAACCTATATCTAAACCAATCTCACGCCGGGATTTCATTAAGACCACTGCAGCGGCAGTAGCGGCACCTGCCATTATTCCCTCTTCGGTTTTTAAACATCCGGCCCCTATCGACATTATGTCCATAGGGTGTATCGGCGTTGGGCGCCAAGGAAGGGGGGATATGCAGGAATTGATCTATCGAGGCCTTGAAACCGGCACGGCACGGGTTGTCGCTGTATGCGATGTGGATAAAAAGCGCCTGGAAGAAGGAAAGGCGCTAGTTGAGAAGATCTATTCGGAAGAATTAGGCATAAATCAATATAAAGGCTGTGCTGATTACCATGATTTCCGCGAACTTCTTTCCCGCCGGGATATAGATGGAGTTCTCATAGTCACTCCTGATCACTGGCATGCTTTTCATGCCATTTCAGCCGCCAATGCAGGTAAAGATATCTATCTGGAAAAACCTTTAACTTTTTCCATCCAGGAGGGACGCAAACTGGTAGAAGCGGTACGGAAGAATAAATGCATTCTTCAAGTGGGCTCGCAGCAGCGTTCATCTATTCACTTTAGGATGGCCTGTGAATTAGTCCGGAATCAACACATAGGGAAACTGCGCACCATTCATGTCTGGCTTCCTCAGGATGTGGGGACGGGAAATTCAGAGCAAATGCCGATTCCGGACAATCTTGATTATGATTTCTGGCTGGGTCCCGCATCGGAAATCCCCTACACTGAGGACCGTGTTCACCCGCAAGACAGCTATGACCGTCCGGGCTGGCTGCAGATCGAACAGTACTGCCGGGGGATGATCACCGGCTGGGGTTCGCATATGAATGATACTGCTCAATGGGGTAATGGCACCGACGACACCGGTCCGGTGGAGATCCAGGCAGAAGCGGATTTTCCTTACCGGGGTTTGTTTGATGTCCATACCACCTTTCGGGCCGAGGCCCAATACTCCAATGGTGTCAGGCTGATCCAGCAAACTGGAGATCCGGCTGGAGTCAAATTTGAAGGAGACAAAGGCTGGGTGTTTGTAAAAAGATACGAAGTCCATGCCTCGGATCCATCGATCCTGCAAGAGAAAATCGGTGACAATGAAATTCATCTTTATAAGAGCAGCAATCATATGAAAAATTTTCTTGAATGCATGCGCAGCCGTCAGGACCCAATCACCCCTGTTGAAATTGGACATCATTCCAACAGTGTTTGTGTGATCACACACATCGCTATGAAATTAGGAAGAAAATTGAGATGGGATCCCAAAAACGAAAAATTTATCGATGATGATGAGGCCAATAAATGGCTTGATTTCCCGCATAGGGCTCCTTGGATTGTTTAAACCCACTGGAGAAAAAATATGAGGCACATTAAATTATTTAATTTGATCGCGGCAGCGATCTTATGTTTAATTACGATCTCGGTCTTCCTTTATTTAACTACTGATACTGCCCAGATTGAAATTGAAAACCTTGAAGATTCCGGTAAGCTTACCATATCAATTGACGACCAGACCCTGTTTGTTTACCAGTACAGCCAGAATTGGGACCTCCCTCATTTTTGGCCGCTCCACAGCCCCTCGGGAAAGAATATGCTGATACAGAAGGCTCAACCCTTTCCCCACCACCGCTCCTTCTGGTTTGCGGATACTGTTAGACTAGAAGAGGAAAGAGAAGTCAGTTTTTATTATGCTTATAACTCCGGGGAAAAAATCAATGATGATGCCTATGGCCCTCCTTTCCGCGATCACATAAGGCACATAGAATTCACACGATCGGACACACTGGGAAACCAAGCGATCCTGAAAGAAAAGCTCATCTGGGAAATGGACGAGAGCAAACCCGTTTTAGAGGAATACCGGGATATCCGAATTTTCAGTCTGAAAAACCGGGAATATCTGATCGATATCTCCTTTACAGTGACTGCAGCCTTCGGAGATGTTTTCTTCCTCAGCGATTCCATCCACTATGCCTGGCCCTTTCTGAGAATGCACCCTGATTTTAGCGAAGAGAATGGGGGGACGATTGCTTCCGACAGCAGAGCCATTGGAGAGAAAGCCACTGACATGAAAACCGCAAAGTGGATCGATTATTCCAATACCATTGAAGGTGTGACCGAAGGATTGGCCGTATTTCAATGGCCTGATGGTTACAGCCACAAATGGTTAACCAGAGAATATGGATGTTTCGGCCCCCGCCGGCCGGAACTTAAGAATGGAAATCCATTCACACTTATCAAAGGGGATTCACTTTTCCAAAGAGTGGGAATCTATGTCCATAGAGGAGATGTAAAGAGCGGAAAAGTTGAAAGGATCTATAAGGATTATAGCAACGGTAAGTTCCATTAGTTACGAGCCTATCTGAATTTACATCTCTCCGGCCCATCAAACTTTTACCCTGATCAGATAGATAAAATTAAATTTGTGATTGATTTTGATATCAAAAATCTATAATCTATAATTATCAGCTTAACAGAAAGGGCCTAACAAGTGCCAAATGACAGGGATCTAAACAGCAGAGCAATCTTCGATGGACTGGTTGAGCACGTAGTTTATCATGACCAAAATATGCGGGTAATCTGGGCGAATAAAGGGGCCTGTAAAGCAGCCGGCTTATCTCGTTCTGAAGTGATCGGAAAGTTGTGTTATGAAATCTGGGCTCATAGTCAAGTGTTGTGCCCAGACTGCCCGGTCCAAAAAGCCATGAAATCCGGGAGGACTCAGTCGATCATTAAAACCACAGATGACGGTAGAACCTGGTATATTCGGGGCTATCCCCTATATGATAAAGATGGAAGAATTAAAGGAGGAGTCGAACTAACCCTTGAAATCACCAAACAGGAAAAGGCTTTTAAAGCGCTCAAAGAAAGCGAAGAAAAGTTCCGGAACCTTAGCGAAAGCAGCTATGATGCAATCTTTACTTTAGATAAAAACGGTAAATTTACCTATATATCTCCTGCGATCAACCGTATCACCGGTTATAAGCCAAATGAGATCGTGGGTAAGAGTTTTGATGATTTCATTTTAAAATCAGACCGAACCCAGGCTATAACCGCCCACATGGAGCTTCTTTCAGGAAAATCAGTGGAAGGATTATGCTTAGCTCTAAAAGGAAAAAGCAGAAAGAATCCGGTCGTCGAGATCAATGTCATACCTCTCATAAAAGAGAAAAAAACAATAGGAGCTCATGGGATCATAAGGGATGTTACCGACCGTATGCAGTTTGAGGAAAAGCTTAAGGCTTCAATCAAAGAAAAAGAAGTCATGCTGCAGGAGATCCACCACCGGGTTAAAAATAATCTCCAGATCATCTCCAGTCTCCTTCGACTGCAGTCAAGCCACATCCAGGATGAATCCTTAAAGCACATTTTCAATGTCAGTCAAGACAGGATCCAATCTATGGCCTTGATCCATCAGATGCTGTATCAATCTAAAAACTTAAATTCCGTGGATCTTTCTGATTATATCAGAAAAATGATATCCCGCTTGTCATCAATCTATCTTAATAAAAATAAAAACATTAATTTTGATGTCGACATCAAAAATGTCAATCTATCCATAAATCAGGCTATTCCCTGCGGATTGATCATCAATGAATTGGTATCAAATTCCCTTAAACACGCTTTTAAGCCGAATCAAAAAGGCCGAATTTATGTAGGCATATCCAATACCGGGAAAGGGAATATCCAAATATCAGTAAAAGATACCGGAAGAGGCCTTCCTGAAAATTTTCATATAGAAATAACAAATTCCCTGGGTTTGACTCTGGTATGTGATCTGATCAAGCAGCTGAGGGGGACATTAACTTTAAAACGCGATGAAGGAACTGAATTCGAAATAATTTTTTCAAGCCAAAAATAACACAAAAAAGGGGGCGGGCCTGGCTATTTGATTTATTTTCAATAATATAATATGAGTTTTCCACAGATTTTACTTCTTCATGTGAGATATTCACAGTGAGGAGTGCTTTCTGTGGAAAAATCTAATAAACATATAAAAATAATATAATTATCTGGCCCCTACCCCAATTTTGAATCAAAAACCGAGATCTTCTCCAACCAATACCACCATAATTCTGTCAGGAGTAGGGTTGGCTTCGATAACAACAAACTGGCTGCAGATCCTTTTGGGAGGGAAACAGTTGGGCTCATCACAGTATCCAAGATGAAAACAGGGAGTTTCAACTCCGACTCTGACCGCATTCAAAGGAGCAGCATGGTTTTTAATTCTGGAGAGTGCATCCTCAAGAGTTCTCACAACTTTATTCATTCCCACCAGAAAAATCACCTTATCAGGGCCATAGATCATAGCGGCTACCCTGTTCCCGGTTCCGTCTATATTCACCAGCCGGCCGTCCACGGTCACTGCATTGCTACTGGTTATAAAGACATCGGAGAGTAGCGCTTCGCGCCTCATTTTATTCACTTCTTCTTTAGTAACGCCTTCTTTATATCGATCCAGAAGCCGGATATTCAATTTTCTCAGTTCATCAACTAATCCCGACTCAATGATAGATTCTGAACCGCCTAACCCCACCAGGGAATTCTTAGGGATCATTTTTATGATTTCTGCGACTGCTTGTCTTGCGGTCTCGATATAGATACCATCCATGTTTCTTTTCTTGAGGTTTTCTATGACCTTGAGCGCTTTTGCCCGGTAAACTTTTTCTTTTGGAAGCATGATTTCTCCTTTTATATTTTTGATTGGTATTATATTCATTTTCATTTAATTTTTATATAATGAATGAAAGGTGGTCGATTCCTTTATTGGTTATACAAGGCAAACAAAGATCATGAAACGGCGGGATTTTATGAAGTTAGCAGGAATGTCGGTATTTGGATCCACTTTGCCCGGCCATTCCTCTTATAGGACTTTCTCACAAACTAAAATAGAGCATATCGAACTTTTTCCTCTCCGCTATCCTATGACCGGGTATTTTAAATTCTTTACCGGCCCCCATGGCTCAGCCGGCCGCGCAGCTGTGATCATCAAGATCACGGCAGATGACGGAACTACAGGCTGGGGCCAGGCTGTTCCCATAGCAAAATGGAGCTATGAAACACTGGAGACATCCTATGCGATTCTCAAAGAATACTTCATTCCGGTTTTGATCGGACGTGATCCCACGGATATCCCGGGAGCCCATGCGGTTATGGATCAGGCTGTTGCGCCCGGGTTTTCCATTGGCATGCCGATCACCAGGGCCGGGATCGATCTGGCCCTCCATGATCTTAAAGGAAAATTACTGGGACAATCTTTGGCTCAAATGTGGGGAAAATCAATCTCCGAAACAATCCCATTGAGCTGGACGGTCAATGTAACCAAACTCGACGATATTGCCGCTTTAGTTGAAGAAGGCAAGAAAAGAGGATATCAGCATTTCAATATCAAAGTCGCTCCCGATCCAAACTTTGACGCTGCGCTGGCCCGCGAGGTCCGCCGTCTGTCACCTGATACCTTTTTATGGGCCGATGCCAATGGCGGCTACGATCACGAAACTGCGCTGAAGGCTGCTCCCAGGTTAGCCGATGCCGGTGTGGATGTGCTCGAAGCGCCTCTCCGGCCCAACAGGATCAGCGGCTACCAAGCGCTCAAAAAACAAGGAGCACTTCCCATTCTGATGGATGAAGGAGTCATATCCCCAACGGATCTGGAAGAATTCATCAAACTCGGCATGTGCGACGGCGCTGCCATGAAACCAGCTCGCTGCGGCGGATTGATCTCCTGCAAACACCAGATCGAGCTCTGCTTGGAACACGATCTTATCTGGCTGGGGAGCGGCCTGACCGATCCGGATATTTCTCTGGCAGCCGCACTCTGTCTCTATGGGGCTTTTGGATTAAAAAAACCGGCAGCCCTGAATGGTCCCCAGTTTCTCACGGCCGATGTTCTCAAAAAGCCTATTCGTATCCAGGAAGGCGTTGCCTATCTTCCCTCAGGGCCGGGATTGGGCATCGAGGTTGATGAAAATAAGGTTTTAGACTTGATGAAGGACAGCGGCGGGGATAAATTATTGAGATAGCCAAGGAATTTTAGCGATGATAAGACTCGATGGAATCACTATGAAAAAAACTCTTTTTTTTATCTTTCTAATTCTTGTCCCGGTTTTTTTATCAGCTCAAATTACCTTTATCGATAATACAAAAAGAGGCAGGCTTACCATCAAAGAGGGCGAACATAACATTCTGACTTACTGCTACGGCGATCAGCTCAAAGAGGGACTCGATCCCAAATACACCCGCTCCTGCTACATCCATCCCCTGTATTCTTTAGATGGTAAAATCCTTACTCAGGATTTTCCTTTAGATCACCTCCACCACAGCGGTCTCTTCTGGACCTGGCCTGTTGTAAAAACCCGCGGTCAAGACGCTCAGACCTGGCATGTTCATCTATCCTCGCTGCGGCAGTATTTTGTCCGGTGGATGCAGCAAGAGATAAAAGAGGACAGCGCCGTTCTCAGGGTTGAAAACAATTGGAAATTAAATGGAAAAGAGATTGTTGCCAAGGAGATTGTTACTCTTATCATCCATCCAGCCGACGGCGCAGGCAGAGCTATTGATCTGGAACTACTATTGGAGACCATCGGAGGCCCACTGGAGCTCAAAGGCACCACAGAAGGAAATAAAGGCTACGGCGGACTATGCCTTCGCAGCTCCCCGCTCCTCACCGGAGCCGCCATGACCACAGACACCGGTCAACTGCAAGAAGATACCACCAATGCCAGATTCAAGTGGGCTGACCTTTCAACCGATAAATTGGGGATTTCCATCTTTGTTTCCCCCGACCATCCCGGTTACCCCATAACCTGGCTCATCCGGAATAGCTATGCCGGAATAATCAATCCTTCATGGCCGGGACTTGAACATTTTGTACTTCAACCGGGAAAACCTATCTGTCTGCGCTATCGCATCTACGTCCATCAAGGCAATATTGAATCAGGTCAGGTTTTTAAAGCCTATGATAATTTCCTCCAGACCTCGTCTTTTAACAAAAATAATCTAAAGATGAAATGATCCCTCGGGCAGGAAAATCCTGCCATAAGACACAGAATAAGGCCGTAATATTTCTTATTTTTCCATCAAACGGACTGCGGCTTCTACGATCCGATCCGTATTCGGCAGTGTTTTTTCCTCCAAGTGCCGGGCATACGGGATTGTGGTTTCAGTACAGACACGGGCAAATTTGCACTGAATATTTTCCTCCATAACCACTGCCGCCAATTCTCCTGACAATCCAAAACCACAATAATCCTCATCAACTACCAGCATCCGGCCTGTTTGGGCAACAGCGTTACAGATTGATTTCTTATCGAGTGGAGATATTGAACGCAGATCCAGTACTGCTGCTGAGATTCCGTTTTTCTCCAGCCGTACAGCCGCCTCTAAGGCCCTGTGGACTCCCACTCCCACACTTATCATGGTTATGTTCTGCCCCTGCCTTTTGACTTCTGCTGTGCCCAAAGGGACCGGGTTCCACTTTTTAGGAACCATTCCTCTTACTCCTTCTGAGGGGATATCGAACTCAACTGTTTTACGTCCTCCGCTTCCCATATATTCCAGCCAGTAATCCGACAGCAGTTTATGCTCCAAATAAACAACAGGGTCAGGGTCCTCGAGAGCGGACAACATCAGGCCGCCTGCATCAGCAGGATTGGACGGCACCACCACCTTCAAACCAGGAATATGGGCAAGCCATCCCCAAAGGCTCTGTTCATGCTGACCGCCATCCCCGTACCAACCGCCGCAAGCAGCCCGGATTACAAGAGGCAAATTCCACTTCCCCCGGGAGAAAAATTTCACTTTAGCGGCATGATTCAATAGGGCGTCCATAGCTGTCCCAATAAAATCCACCAGCATAATTTCAACCACCGGCTTCAAACCAGACATGGCTGCGGTTACGGCTGCTCCTAAAAAGGCGCTTTCACTAATGGGAGCCGCCAGAACACGATCCATGCCGAAACGCACCTTTATTTTCAAACGCAAGGTATGCACATCTTCACCGATGATGATGATATTTTCATCCTCAGCCATTGCCTGGGCTAAGGCATCATCTATGGCTTCTGCGAAACCCATTTTTTTCATGCCTGTCCCCCTTTAAACAGGTGCTCATTTTCCACCGTTGTAAATATTTTTTTTATCTCCCTGGATATTTCATTATCCAGATGCAGCAGTCGTTCCTTATCAACTATCAGCTTCTGGCGGGTAAGAAATAACGGATCCTGTTCTTTGATCTTATCCTTTTTTAAGACTTTACCGGCCAATTGTCCGACATCTTTAAGGGCAGTGGTTTTTTCAGCGATCGAAGCCCCCTTTTTTTTCATAAGCGCTTTTATTATCGGCCCTGCCATTTTTCCCCCCTCCTTAATATGTATGGGTTTGTCAATAATCTGTTATTTTTGTGCCATTTAAAGATTAAAAGTGAACTGATTTTTATAGATTTAAAGTTTAAAAACGGGCTTAAGGTGGTCACAGTGGGCAAACCTTCTTTTTGAAAGGAGATAAGAATCATGGCTAAACAAATCCGCAAGTCTTCTCATGACAAGCAGCTCAAAACATTACTGCAAGGTTATATCAAAAAAAAGTCTGAATCAAATAATCTAGAATATAATTTTAGAAAATGTGTCTTGTCATATAAAAATCTAACCATTGCCGACAGGAGATGGTGACGAGATGATACAAAACAAACCTCAAATTATTTAAAAATGGGACTTAAGATTCCCTGCCCTGAATCATAGCTCCTCTTTAAATAGGGTTTTGACAAAAAAAATTAAAACAATTCGACTTCAATTTTTCTATTTGTTAACTCAACAAGATTATCATCCATCATTTTTATACTAAGAAAATATTCTCCCGGATCGAGACCTTGAAAATTTAATTGAACTATCATGTTTTTAACTTTTGCTTTTTTATTCCATGATTCCTTAATAATCGCGCCTTCCAAACTCCCCTGTAGTACGTCCATCTTCATTAACTCAAAATGTGGAATTAAATTAACCTTATCATCGTCTGAGTACACCTGTAGGAATAAATAGATGTCCTCTTGGGCATTGAACTGATTGGTTCCCATTGGATAAAATCTTAAGTTATCCACAACAAGAGAACCGTCTTCAATTGAGAAAGAAATTGTCCTATCTTTCTTTCTGATTTCCGCCTTATGCCCGAAAACAACACAAGTAATTTCGCCCTTCGTTAGCTCATCAAACGCAGGGATCGTCATCGTTTGCTCAACAGTCCCTACTCGATCACTATCTTCGTCATATATTGTAAATATTATCTTATATTGATCTTGCTTAAGTTTTAATTCATTAGAACTCGTGTTATATCCAAAAAAGCGGGCCTCCTGGAGTCTCTTCCTCTGAGACTCTGAAAGATTTACCGGAATATTTAGTTGAGCATGAAAGGCATTTTCACCTTGTTCATCATTTACCCAAAAGTTCGCATTAAGAATTTTAAAATCCTTATACGGATCTCCTCCAAGAATCAGGTCTTTTACAGGCAAAGCCATATTAATCCATAATCTGTAGCTGTCTTTATTCGTAATAAATGGAACTGCTTTTGCCTGAAATGAAATTTCTTTAAAAAGACCCGGATTGGATGAAGCTGATGCAAAGACTAGTGATTTCTCTTGTTCCTCAGTGTAATCATAATATCCTTGACGGAATCGTATTTTTATATCTGGTCTTTTCACTTTGACTTCTATTTTATGATATTTCCCATCTGCTTTTTTTCGCCTGGGATAATAACTCAGCTCATAATAAGAATGCAGATCACTCCTTAATAGATCTTGAAATTGATCATATTTTTTCGCACCCTGCAGCGTAGTTCCACCCGTATCATCAGAAATCAATTCTAATTTAAATAATTCATCCCTTTTTATATCTGAAGGTTCAGATAATTTAAAAAAACTATCAAAAGTCATATCTGAAAAAATATAACGTAAATAACTATCAGGATCCATTGTGTAGAAAGTAATATTATGTGTATTGGCGAATTGAATGAGATTCTCAAAAATATCCTCTCCATAACGTTTTTTTCTTTCCCCCAATACTCTGAATGGATCATTGATTTTAGCTGCATTTAAATCTGAGTGACCTACCGTAGATTCAATTTGTCCTGGAAAATATTTTTCCAGAGACAGCGAAGGGAAGCCACTGGATATAAGCAGCACAGGTTTACGTCCCGGATAATTCTTGATCATATTCATTACAGATAACAGGCAGTTGATGCTTTTCTCAAAACGAATCCGATTTTTATATTCATACAGTCTAAATATGTTAAGAATTCTATTACGGTCTTTGGTTATCAATTCCGCAATCCTATTTTTATCCATCAGATGCCTGAGATCAGCGGCTATGACCTGGCCCTTAAAATCCGCGCCCATGATAATCAAGACATCGCCTCTCTGCCGCTTCTGGCCTTTTCCTCCTCGACCGCGAAACGGACCCGGCGCTACCAGGAAACCGGTTTTGACCTCATCTTTATGGATGTCGATATGCCGGAGATGGACGGCCGCCAGGCTACCCGGATCATTAGAGATAAAGGCTATAAAGACATACCTATAATCGCGATGACGGCAGATGTTATGAAGGAAGACCGGGATAAATGCTTTAAAGCCGGAATGAATGATTATGTCACCAAACCGATAAAAAGAGACTTAGTTTTTCAAATGGTAAAAAAATGGGCGCTGGATAAAAATTTATAAGATATCATTCAGCAATAGAACATAATCCTGAAGTATTCTGGTGATCAAAAACTTTTCGCGTACATATTCCTTAGCTGCTTTTCCCAATTTAACCGAAAGTTTAGGATCCCTCAAGAGCCTCAGGATCTGCTCGGCAAAACCATCATTGTCATTAGGATCGACCAGAAAACCGCTTTGGCCATCGATAATCTGAAGAGGAATCCCGCCCACATTGGAGGCCACGACCGGTGTTCCTTTCCATAACGCCTCAGTAACAGTAAGCCCGAAGCCTTCTCTGAGTGATTTTTGTATAATGACAGCAGACTCCCTTTGAAGCACATTGACAAGAATATTGTTTTCCGAAGCAATGAGGATCACATCTCCTTTTTCAACCAAGTCATTGGCCCTGCCTTTCACCTGTTCATAAATCTTGATTCCTTCCGGATCATCAGACGCCATGCTCCCACAAAGGATCAAACGGCAGTCGATCTTTTTCCTGATCTTCTTAAAAACATCTATAACCCCGACCGGATCTTTCCATTTATCAAACCGGGAAATCTGAGTTATGAGAGGTTTGTCCGTAGGTATTTTAAATTTTTTGAGGGTCCTTTTTATATCATGGGTTCCCAGGTCTTTATTTTTTGAAGTAAGAGGATCAATGCCCGGATGGATGATCTTATGATCCACAGGAAGAGTATTTTTATATTTTGTGTGGGAAACAATTTCTATGTCATACTTAAGAACGAATCCTTTCAGATATTCCCACAATTCTCTGTTGGGGTTGGACAGATCGATATGGCACCGCCAGATCCAAGGCTGTACTTTCCGGTAGTAATTGATAAGCGGGAGCGGCTGCGGGTCATGAATGATCACACAATCATGGTTGATATGGTTATAGGAAGAAAAAGCTTCATTTATTTGAAGATATATTTTTTTCTTCATGGAAGTGAGATTTATGTGGTCTCCCTGAAGAGCATTATGAAATTTTTTGGTTATGATAAAAAAATCCGGATCGCCCCGAAGAATCTGCCAGCTTGTCTCTAATCCTACATCATTCATAAGAGGAACCAGGCTGTTAAGTATCTCCGCCACTCCTCCGCCATAAAGAGTAGAATTGATATGGACTATCTTTTTTCCTAAAAGGGGACGGGCCTGCTGATAGATCTTACTGATAATTTTATCCCCGGTGATCATCCGGTAATCCCTTAAAGATTTAATCATGCTATCTCCTTTCTGATCGGGAACCATCCCTTAAAATGATCCCCAAGATTTTCGTATTTCTGATAATAACCGCAGTTTAAATAGGATACGTTATCGACCAAGGCCTTACTTTTAAATTTTAATAGATTCAGAACATCATTGCAAATAAATCACAAAACATAATAGACCTAATCCTAATTATTTTCATTTACTTCGATCCAGGTAAGCATTGCTCGGAGAATGAATGGATTTTATTAATCATAAATGTTAGGATAGATGCTGATACAGTTTTTAAAATAACAAATAAAGACAGATCTATGGGCACATATGCCTTTTAGATTTAAATCAATTTAAAAAAAGGAGATTTACATGCCAGAATTTAGCAGTCCCTTCGCCCTTCTTAAAAACGATCGAAAGCTTACCGAAGAAGAACTAATCCGGGCTATTCGATTTATGATCGCGGCTGAATATGAAGCTATTCAGCTTTACCAGCAAACCGCGGAAAGCACAGACAACAAACTAGCCAAAGAAGTCCTTATCGATATCGCCAATGAGGAAAAAGAGCATGCCGGTGAGTTTCTCCGCCTTCTGCACGAACTGGATCCGGAAGAGGAAAATTTTTACAAAGACGGATATGAAGAAGTGGAGGAAATGATCGAAAAGCTGAAAAAATAAATTACCCGGAATATCAGCTTGTATCCCTATTTACGTTTTCTGAGTGTCTTATTAAAAGCAAAATTTAAGCCGCCTTTAGATATAGAGAAAGAAAGTCTACTCAAAATGCGGGTATTCTTTGGGGATATAGATTTTTATCCGGAATTGAATAACGGGCGGCACCTTACATTGATGGACTTGGGCCGGTTCGATCTGGCCGTGAGAACCGGTTTATTGAAGTCAGTCCATAAACAAAAATGGGGATTTGCAGTTGCCGGCGCCAGTGTGCGCTACCGGCATCGCATCAAGTTCTTTTGGCGTTTCCGTCTCCATACCAGGCTCGTTGCGGTTGATGAGCGCTGGTTTTATTTTCATCAACGCACCATACGAAAGGGAACCATTCATTCTGCGGCATTGATAAGGGCAGGCGTCACCAGTAAACAAGGCATCGTGCCGGTAAAAGAAGTTCTAGAAGTCATGGGCATTTCCGATTGGAATCCGGGCATGCCGGAATGGGTTCAAGCTTGGGCCGCAGCAGAGGAATTAAGACCCTGGGAAGCATTGGTTTAAGATTGGGGAGAATACTAATCGTTTTCAAATCATTTAACCTGTATTAATTAGGTTAATTATAAAATCATATAAAGGAGATGTCATACCAATGGAAAGACGTGACTTTATTAAAGTTTCCATGGGAGCGGCTGCCGGAGCAGCCTTTACTCAATCATGCTCACCCAAGAATAAAAACCAGGTGAGTTCTGACCCCATCAGCGGGCTTAAACCCATGATAGGCGAGGTAGTCCCCATCTCTGATGAGGAGCGGCAAGGACGGATCGAAAAAGCCCGGAGGTTGATGCGTGAAAACAATATTGCCGCCATCTACCTCGAAGGCGGATCCAGCCTGTTCTATTTCACCGGCGTTCAGTGGTGGAACAGCGAAAGAATGTTCGCTCTGGTTGTTCCGGCTCAGGGCGAGCTGGCCTGGGTATGCCCGGCCTTTGAAAAGGATAGAGCCCTGGAACTCATTCGCTTCGGCAGCGACATCCGCACCTGGGAAGAACATGAAAGCCCCTATAAAAGGGTGGCGGAGATATTCTCTGACCGGGGAATACAAACCGGCCGGATCGGTATGGAAGAGCGCGTGCGCTTCTTTCTGTACGACGGGATCCGCAAGGAAGCACCGCAGCTTGAATACACCAGCGCCGATCCTGTAACCATCGGCTGCCGGGTGATCAAATCTCCGGCAGAAATAGCCCTCATGCAGAAAGCCAATGACATTACTCTGGAAGCCTATAAGACTACTGTCGCCATGCTGGAAAAGGGAATGACCCAGCATGATATCCGCGGGATCAGCAGCCAGGCCCATGCCGCCCTCGGCGCCGGCGGCAGTATCGGCGCGCAGATCGCGGAAGCCTCCATCAATCCCCACGGCAGCATCAAGCGTATCGAGCTCAAGGAGGGAGATATAATCCTGATGGACGGAGGCTGCAGCGTCGACGGCTATCGTTCGGACATAAGCCGCACCATTGTTTTCGGCGAGCCCACCCAGCGCCAGCGGGAGATGTGGAACCTGGCCAAAAAAGCCCAGACCGCACTGTTTGAGGCCGCCGGTGTCGGCGTCCCCTGCGAAGATGTGGATGCAGCGGCCCGCCAGGTCTATGTGGATTTTGGATTTCCCGGCGGATATGAGCTTCCCGGCTGTCCCCATAGAGCCGGACATGGGATCGGACTGGACGGGCACGAGTGGACCTATTTAGTCAAAGGCAACCAGCAACCCATGCAGCCGGGTATGTGCTTTACCAACGAGCCCATGCTGGTGGTTCCAGAGGAATTCGGCATCCGGCTGGAAGATGACTTTTACATCACCGAGGACGGCCCCAAGTACTTCACCCAGCCTAGCCCCTCCATCGATGAGCCTTTTGCTTGATCCTGGTGAAATCAACCTTATCTCGCCTGGATTATTTCCACTGATAATAATGACAAAATTAAGGCTTAGGTAACCGGATTACTTCTCATTTTTATTAACTTGCATTCTCCGTAGCTCTCATGTTAAAAAACTCTGTATAGTTTTCATTGGAGGAGCAGATGAAATTCGAGAAGCGCGTCATGAGCGGAATCCAGCCGACCGGAGACATCCACATCGGAAACTACCTCGGCGCCGTAAAACACTGGGTGGAACTGACCAAAAAATATCCTTGCTTTTATGTGATCGTAGATTATCATGCCATCACCATCACCTATGATGTTCCCCATTTCCAGGAGCACATATTTCAGGCCGCCATGGTTAATGCTGCCTGCGGACTGATGCCAGGCACTTGCCTGTTATTCATCCAGTCGCATGTACCGGAACATACGGAATTAGGCTGGATCTTCAATTCCTGCGCCATGGTGGGCAGGCTCACCAACATGACCCAATTCAAGGAAAAATCCAAGCAGCACCAAGAAAATATCAATGCCGGCCTTCTGGTTTATCCCATCCTTCAGGCCGCTGATATCCTCCTTTACAAAGCCTCACTCGTGCCTGTAGGCGAAGACCAGCTCCAGCACCTGGAACTGACCAGGGAGATCGCCCGGAACTTCAACTCCCGCTTTGGGGAAATTTTTCCCATGCCGAAGGCCTGCGGCCGGTC
>CAZLBV010000201.1:0-2733 GCA_964557845.1 uncultured Eubacteriales bacterium
CCCAGCTGAGCGGATTGATTCCCCAACCGGGCTAGCTGAGTGGATATTGATTTTGGTCTGCCAAATGTCAATTAAGGGATCATACTCCTCATAGGTAAATAGTTTCCCGATGACGTTGTTTTTGTTCTCTCCTTGGAATCCTTTGATCTTTGATCTCCGGAGAGATCCCTCTAAGAAAAAATCAATGCCTGCCTCAGTTTGAATGAAAACACCTATGGCTCCTGTATAGATCGCTCCTCTGGAGGAAGCCTCTTGACTGGTAGGGTAATTGTAGGTGGCCCCTTCCTTTATTAATTTTCTGCCTTCACTATTGAAAAATTTAGCCCAGAGTATACCGGCTCCTCCTTTTATGTAAGCTTTCAACCATTTAATAATTGGGAAGTTTAGATAACCGGATAGAATAATAGGGTAGGCGTTCACTTTGGTGGGAAAGGTGTAAAGATACTGGTTTCCCAATCTCTCGATCGTTAACTGTGTATCATCATTGGTGATATCACCATAAATAAAGCCGGCGCTTATCCCCAAGGAAACAAGCGAGTTAAGTGACAATAAAAACTCTCCCTCGAAGTCAAATGATTGATGAAGCTCAGTTATCTTCCCCCCTAAATAATTCCACCTATTTTGGATTTCGGCATTTTTTTTCTGCCAAGCTACCCAGTCGAGAATGGATTTATTGACACTATCTAATTTCATATTGCTTAAACCACCTGCCAGTTTCAGACTGAAGTCAATGGCAGGCAGATTGAATGTGAACAGGAGAAGCATGATGGTACAGAGTCCGGGTCTCAAATATGCCTTACGCATAGGTCAATGCTCCTTTTTTCTTATGCTCAATATGATCTTTCTGCATGAATAGTTTAAAAGAGCTCATTCTGTTTTTACTTGAATTTCGACGGTATAGCCTGTTTCCAGTTTTTAAAACCTCTATCCAGTGAATAGTTTATCACTTCATCTCCATGATGGCGAATAATAAGCTTACGGCCTTCAGTTTTCCCGAGGACAGTAGTTTTAATTTTTTTTGCTTCTGCCAGAAATTGAATGCGTTCGACATTCTCAGGTTTGGCGGTGACAATGATCCGGGACTGGGTTTCACCAAAAAGCAGCACTTGGGCTGGAAGATCATCTTGGAGTTCGATTATACAGCCGATCTTTTCTCTGCTCAAAAAGGAACATTCAGCCAGGCAGACCGCAAGCCCTCCTTCTGAAACATCATGAGCGGAATGCAGCAGCCCATCTTCTATGGCTTGTCTGCAGATGTCCTGCACATCCACTTCTTTGTCTAGGTCTATCCGGGGAACAGGACCAGTCTCTAAATTGTGGATATGTTTTAAATATTGCGAAGCTCCTATTTCATTTTTATTCTCGCCCAATAGAATAATAATATCTCCAGATTGTTTGAATTCAGGGGAGGTTATATTATTGATATCATCGATCATACCAACTACCCCTAGAACTGGTGTTGGATAGATCGCTGCTCCTTCGGTCTCATTATAAAAACTGACATTTCCCCCTGTTACCGGAATTTTGAAGTGCCTGCAGGCCTCACTCATCCCTTCTATGACTTCCTCGAACTGCCACATGATTTCAGGTTTTTCAGGGTTTCCGAAATTCAGACAATTGGTCACGCCCAGAGGATAGGCTCCTACACATGCTAGATTGCGGCAGCTTTCTGCAACCGCGATCTTTCCTCCTGTTTTAGGGTCGAGATAGGTGTAAAGCGAGTTGCCGTCAAGAGATACTGCTAAGGCTTTTTTGGATTGTTTGATCCGTAAAGCAGAAGCATCCGCTCCCGGTAACAGGATTGTATTGATCTGAACCATATGGTCATACTGACGGAAGACCCATTCTTTGTCAGCTAGGTTTTCCATGGACAACAGATCGTTCAGTACCTGGTTATGGTCCTTAGGCTCTGGCAATTCAGGGAGTTCAGAACTAGTTTGTATATAATCCGGTGTTTTGCTCTCTCGCTGGTAGGCCGGGCAGAGATTGACAATGGGATCCACCGGAATATCGACCACTATTTCTCCCTGGAAAGAAACTTTTAGACGGCCGTCAGAGGTTACCTGTCCTATGACGACAGCATCGAGATCCCATTTAGTGAAGATCTCTTGCACCTCTTTGACCTTGTCTTTTTTTGCAACCAGCAGCATTCTTTCCTGGCTTTCAGACAGCATGATCTCGTAGGGAGTCATGTGTTCCTCTCGCTGGGGAACAAGGTCAAGGTTGATCTCTATTCCCGCGCCTGAGTTGGATGCCATCTCTGATGTCGAACAGGTTAATCCGGCGGCACCCATGTCCTGAATTCCAATGATCAAACCCTTCTCCATGACTTGCAGACAGGCTTCGAGCAGGAGTTTTTCTTTAAAAGGGTCACCGACCTGGACATTCGGTCTTTTTTCTTCCAGATCGTCTCTGAATTCAACAGAGGCCATCGTGGCACCGTGTATTCCGTCTCTTCCGGTTTTTGATCCCACATATAAAACGGGATTATCGCTTCCATCTGCCTTAGCATAAAAAATTTTATTCTTTTTAGCTATTCCAAGGCAAAAAACATTGACCAACGGATTGAGTGAATAACAATCATGAAAAGCTGTTTCTCCGCCTACGGTAGGAACCCCGATGGAGTTTCCATAACCGGCGATACCTGATACGACTCCCTCCATGATCGTTCTGTTTCTGGGAACAGCAAGAGGACCAAAACGTAATGAATCCAGCAGGGCGATCGGACGGGCC
>CAZLBV010000202.1:0-6052 GCA_964557845.1 uncultured Eubacteriales bacterium
TCCGGGATCACGTAATAATCGCCGGTAACACTTTCATATGTCATATCAAAAATGATCCCAGTCTGCTCTCCTTTGGCATTCAGCGTAGGCGATCCGGAATTGCCGCCGGTGACATTGGTTGTATTTAAGAAACATACGGGGATATCCTGAAGTTGTTTATCCATATAAGGTCCAAAATCCCGCGCGGCATAAAGCTTTTTCAGTTTTTCGGGTACATGGAAGGGAAATTTCCCTGTTTCTTTTTCAAGTACGCCTTTTAGTGTCGTCTGGGATTCATAATAGACGGCATCTCTGGGCGAATATCCGTCGATGACACCATAGGTAAAACGAATGGTGGAGTTGGCGTCCGGGGCAATTCTGCCTTCATTCATTTCGAGCAGAGCCTCCAAGTAGATTTTTTTGAGATCTGCTCTTTCCTGATTGAGAGCTTTGCTTTCTTCTCTTAATACTTTTATTTCCTCTTCCAACTTTGCAGCCAGGGCGATAAAGGGATCCCCGGTTGCCATGACTTCCTCAGGAGTCATTTCGATCAGTTCAAGCCGTTTCTCTGAAGAGGCCAGAATTGTTTCCGAGTAGAGTTTATCCACGTAATCATTAATATCCTGTTCAGATTTTTGTGTTAAAAGTTCTTTTAACGCAAGTGGAAGCTGATCGGCTGGAATGTCCTGCATTTTTTTCAAATTGTGTTTAAGCAAGGCTCGATCGGTGTTAAGATCATAGCTTCTTTCCGCTAATTCAATTCGCTGCTTGATATAAGGTAAGTTTCTTTCCTGGAATTGGGTTTCCCGCTCCATATCCGGTTTCTGTCTTTCCTGGGTAGTCCTTATGATCGTATTCGCCTGTGAAAGCAAAGCCGAGCTGTATCTTCCTCCCAACTGGGTCAACACATCATTTTTCTTGGAAAATTTCTGGTATTTTTCCATGAACTTTACGATCTTATCAAGTATATCCCCATATTTTTTCTTGTTTTCAGAGCTTTGTTCAACCCATGTGAGAAAATCTTTTTCTTGCTGTTCTTTTTTCGTGAGGATACCGGATTTCTGCATGCCTTCCAGTTTTCCCTGGTAGTTCTTCAATCCATTGTTGAGGCCTTTAATAGTTCCTGCATATTTGATCTCTACTTCCCGGTTTCCCTGACCGGCTTTTTCCAGGAAGGAGATCATGTCCTGCCGAGTGGTAATGCTTTCCCGCATATTATCCAGATCGAATTTAAGCTCTGCCAGAGTATAATTCCTGTAAGTGCGTCCGGGATAACCCATGACAAAGGAAAAATCTCCATCCTTGAATCCTTCCAAAGAGATTCTCATGACAGATTTGGGCTTATAAGGAATATTGTCGGTATGGTATGCGATCCCCTCGTTCTGCGTTGATACATAAGCCCGTAAAAAGGAAAAATCACAGGTATGCCGGGGCCACATCCAGTTATCTATGTCTCCTCCATAATTTCCCAGGTCACGGGGAGGTGCATAGACTAATCTTATGTCTCTTAATCTTTTGAAGCGGAATAAGAAGTATTGGTTCCCACTGTACATGGAGGCGACCGAGGCTCTTATGTCGGGCCCTTGTTTCTCTGTTTCTGCCACCAATTCTTTGATATTCTTTTCGATCGCGTAATACTTTTCTAAAGGTGTAAGATCTGTTTTGATGTTGGATAAGATCAGGTCAGTGACCTCATCATATCCTAAAAGGACATCAGCAATATATCCGTAAGCCGGAATCTCCTGACTTTTTTCCCATGCGATGAATCCATTCTGGATGTAATCATGTTCTTTGTCCGAAGCTCTCTGCAGAGCTCCAAAGGCGACATGGTGGTTGGTTAAGATCATACCTTCTTTACTGACGAACTCACCTGTGCCTCCACCTAGATAAACTACTGCGCTCATGAGTCCGGTCCCGTCTTTTTTATATAGAGCCGCCGGATCCATCTGCAGACCTAAAGCTTTAAGGTCAAGATCTATCATCTGATGGGGCATCCACATCCCATCGTCAGCGAATGAAGAAGTGATTAAAAAGGCGCTTAAGGTTAAAAATAAAAGATATTTTAAGTGTTTCATTGTTATCTCCTTCACTAGATATTAGCCGAATTAGGGATGAATGGCAATTTATAGATTGTTTATATATACCTAGTTTATTATAATGATGAAAATTTTATTAAAGAGTAAATCATGGAAACAGCGATCGCTCAAATAATCACTCAGATTCGGGATTTCATTTGGGGGTTTCCCCTTATAATTTTGTTGGTCGGGACCGGCATCCTTTTAACCATCAGGCTTAAAGGGCTTCAGGTAAGAGGGTTGTTTTATTCCCTGTATTTGGCCCTGATTAAAAGAAAAGAAGATAAGGAAGAGACCGGAGATATTTCTCATTTTCAAGCTTTGATGACCGCTTTGGCTGCCACGGTTGGGACCGGAAATATAGTCGGAGTGGCTACGGCGATAGTTGTGGGCGGGCCGGGGGCTCTATTCTGGATGTGGATAACCGGTCTCTTCGGAATGGCCACCAAATATTCAGAAGCAGTTTTAGCCGTCAAATACCGGGAAAAAGACAAGTTCGGCACTATGAGCGGTGGCCCGATGTATTACATCACAAATGGTCTTGGTTGGAAATGGCTGGGGATCATGTTTGCGTTTTTTGCTGCGATCGCATCCTTTGGAATCGGGAATATGGTGCAGTCCAACTCTGTAGCCGATGCATTGGAAACCTCAATTGGTATTCCCCATTGGGCTACCGGTATTCTCCTGACTCTATTTACGGCTATGGTGATTTTGGGCGGGATAAAAAGTATTGCCCGAGTAACACAGGTCTTGGTCCCATTGATGATCGTGATCTACTTCACAGGCGCGCTGGTTATTTTGGTGCTCAACATTTCGGTCATTCCTTCGATTTTTTCTCTTATTTTCCGTTCCGCCTTTTCTCCCACTGCTGCAGCCGGAGGATTTTTGGGGGCGACTATGATGCAGGCCATGAGAGAAGGGGTCGCTCGAGGAATATTTTCCAATGAGTCGGGATTGGGCTCTGCTCCTATAGCTGCTGCAGCAGCTAAAACTCCTAACCCGGTCAATCAAGCTTTGGTCTCGATGACACAGACTTTCATTGATACTCTTGTGGTATGTACCATGACCGGATTGGTTCTGCTCTCGACCGGTTTTTGGTCTTCCGGATACACCGGAGCAGAATTGACAGCCCGTGCTTTTGATTATGCCCTGCCTGGAGGATTTGGAAAATTCATCGTTACAGTTGGCCTGGTATTTTTTGCCTATTCCACTATTCTTGGCTGGAGTTATTACGGGGAAAAATCTGTGGAGTTTCTATTTAAAGAACGGGCCGTTAAGATTTATCGCATCGCTTTTGTTGCTTTTGTCGGGATAGGAACATTGTTGGAACTTAACACTGTGTGGACTCTAGCCGATCTGATGAATGGTTTAATGGCCTTTCCGAATTTGATCGCTCTGGTTGCTTTAAGCGGGATAATCGTTAAAGAAACTAATAAATATTTTTATAAAAAGTAAAAAAGCAGCTCACTTAATTTACATTAAACGTTTATTTATGCTATTTTGGATGATAGTTATTGATAGAGGCTAAAATGCAGGTTAAATCATTACGGATCGTCATCACTTCCGCCCGGAAATTCATCAATATGGGTGCCTTGAACCGGGTCTGGAATCTGGTGAAGAATTTCCATGCCGTAGATATAGCCTCATTGATAACCCATCTTGTTTCCCGGGAAAGATTAATTCTTTTTAATACTGTTTTTGAAAGGAACAAAGAAAAGGCCGCTGAAGTGATCAGTGAGCTCGATCCTGAAGATGCGGTTGAAATTTTGAAAGAAATGCCGGTTGAGCAAATATCCGCATTGTTTCAAATCGTTCCCTCGGATGATGTTGTTCCCATCCTGGATAAACTACCTCCGGAGCTGAATGAAGCCGTCTTAGCTTCCATGGAGCAAAAACCAACCGAGGAGGTCATGGGGCTTCTTCATTATGAAGAAGAAACTGCCGGACGGATCATGTCGCCCGATTTTTATGCTCTCAATGAGAATACCAATGTCTCTGATGCCATTACAGCCATACAGCTTGAAGGTGATGTGGAATCTGCTTTTTATCTTTATGTGGTGGATGACCAAAACCGGCTAAAAGGTGTGGTCTCTTTGCGGCGGTTATTATTTGCCCGTCCGAATACACAACTTCACGCAATTATGACATCAGATGTGATCAGTGTGACCACTGATACAGACCAGGAGGAAGTTGCTCGTATAGTTGCAGATTATAATTTAGTAGCGATCCCGGTTGTAAACCATGAACAAGTTCTGGTAGGTGTCGTTACCGTAGATGATGTGATTGATGTAATCGATCAGGAAGCTACCGAAGATATGTACAAGATGGTTTCATTGGATACCTCGGACCGGATTCAAAACAGTCCAGTTAAATCCATAAAAAAGCGGCTGCCTTTTCTTCTGCTCAGCTTATTGACGGCATCGGTAGCCCCCTGGGTTATCAGTCATTTTCAGGGTGCCATCAAACAGGCTGTAACCCTGGCCGTGTTTATGCCTTTGGTGGCGGCTTTAGGTGGTATAGCCGGGAACCAGACGATTGCCATTATCGTCCGGGAAATCGCGATCGGCCAGACCGAATGGATCTCGGCCCGCAAGGCATTGTTCAAGGAATTGGTGGTGGGATTTGGAAACGGAGTCATTCTCGGTTCGATAATGGCAGGAGTTTCCTATTTGTTGATCGGAAATCTCTATCTGGGTTTGGTATTAGGCCTTGCGATTATTATTAATTTATTTGTTGCTGCTCTCATCGGGACGCTCATACCTTTATTTTTAAAATTGATCAGGATGGATCCGGCTCTTGGTTCTGTTAATCTGCTAACTATGTGTACGGATTCGATCGGATTTTTAGTGTTTTTAGGTCTGGGGACGATATTCTTGAAATATTTAGTTTAAGTTACATGCCTAAATATGAATCAGAAGCTCTGATTCTTCGTAATTACAATCTGGCGGAGCAGGATAAGATCATTGTTTTTTTCTCCCGGCAGCATGGAATTATTAAGGGAGTCGCTAAGGGAGCAAGAAAATTTAATAATCGTTTCGGCACCAGTCTGGAACCTATGACTGCTTATGTTAAGATATATTACTATTTAAAAGAGAGTAGAGAGCTGGCTGCGATCAGCCAATGTGACATTCTTGAAGATTTTTTTGAGATACAAAAAGACACCAAAATATTATTTACCCTGGGGTATTTTTCTGAACTCATTGAAGAATTCATTCCGACCCATCCAAATAATGAAATTTTATTCCGTCTGGTCTTAAAATCTCTCCAAGCCCTTAAATCCGGAATGGATTCAGATAGGCTTGGGGCGTACTTTGAAGCATGGTTTCTTAAAATGAATGGACTGCTTCCTGATTTTTCCAGGTGTAAAAAATGCGGTGTAAAACTGCCGGCAGGAGGATGGCTGTCTCCTTTAAAGGACGGTATTTACTGTGAAAATTGTACTCCTGTTAAAAAAGAACCGATCGGACCTGAGGTGATTCAATTTTTGGATTGGATCAAAAAAAATCCTCCTGATGCTGCTGATATACCCTTTAATTCTGCTCAGATCAAGGAGATCCGTAAGGGGCTGCAGGGTATAATCATATATCACATGGAACGCGTCCCCAAATCATTATTAAATTATTAGTTAAATAGGCTGATGCAAAAATCAATATCTTTCAATCAGATTCATGGTTTTTATCTGAAATTTAAAACAATGTATGATATTGATCCCAATTAAACAGAATATCAGCCTCTTTAACCCTACGGGCGAACCAATCTCAGCACATTTGCTTCGGCTTGGCAGGTTCAAGGTAGTTGACTACATTTTCACCTGCCGGCGCCTCGCAAATGCACTAACCTTGGTCCGCTAATAATTTAAGCGATATCGTAGTTTGGTAGTAACCTCGAGCCGCTGATAATTCAGGCACATGCGTATATTCGCAAAGTGTTGTGATTGCGTTTCCTTGAGCGAAGGTGGGTGGGGGTGGAATGGATGGAGGCGGGAGAGAACTTTATAA
>CAZLBV010000203.1:0-6486 GCA_964557845.1 uncultured Eubacteriales bacterium
GATGTGAGAAAGGACCCACCCGGGCTCCCTTTTCAATGATACTTTCTTCTATCACGGTGGACGGCAGGATGCGAACATCATCTCCTATCTTGGATCGAAAGATATGAGATGAGGAATAAATAACACAGTTTTTCCCGATCTTTGATCCGCACGCGATATTAACGAATGGATAGATCGTTGTATCGCTTCCGATATGGACATCATGATCTATCCAAACTGAAGAAGGATCGAGAATGGTAACCCCTTGGCCTGTTAATTCTCGGATTTTACGCAAGCGGAGGACATCAATAGCTTTAGCCAGTTCCATCCGATCATTTACTCCTATTATTTCTCCAACATTTTTTGTTTTGAATGGCCCCACTTTTTTTTGCGAGCGCCCCATTATCTCGATCATATCCGTTAAATAATACTCGGCCTTTATATTTTTATTATCTAATTTTCGGATGGTTTCGAGCAAATCTTGGATCCTAAACAGATAGATACCAGCGTTTGCCTCTTTTATTTTTCTCTGTTCGGGAGTGGCATCTTTTTCTTCAATTATGCTCAAATACCCATCTGGAGTCTTAATGAGGCGCCCGAAACCAGTAGGATCCTCCAGATCAGCAGTCATAAATGTCAGCGCATGTCCCTGTTTCCGATGGTAATGGTAGAAGGGCTTTAGCGTATCTGGTTGGATCAATGGCAGGTCACCATTAATCACCAGTAGATCATTATCCCTATCCGGTTTTAATGCATCATAGGCTGCCATAACCGCATGGCCTGTCCCCAGTTGCTCTTTCTGTATTACATATTCAATACCATCGCTCCCTAAGGCTTGCTGAACATCTTCTTTCTGATAACCAACAATTAGATAAATTTTATCCGGTTTTAGTTTCCGGATGGTATCCACAGTCCATTGAACCATAGATCTATTTAGAAGTTTATGTAAAACCTTTATTTTATTTGATTTAAAACGAGTTCCCTTACCTGCGGCTAATACCAGCGCCAGAAGATTTCTGCTCATGTCAATTTTGTAATGAGTTTAAACTTTTTATCCTGCCACAATTTTTCAAAATCAGTTTCATTTCTTGCTAGAATTTTGAAAAACTTATCAATATGAACTGCATTTTTAAGAGATTCGAGCGCTTCATCTAATTTATCCATTTTTAAGTATATATTGGCAATAAGATAATGTATCTTTCCTTGTTTTGGCTGTTTCTTTTCTGCCTTATTCGCAAGTTCCAGGGCTTGCTCAAGATTTCCTGAATTTAATTGAAAAACGGCATGTTGAAAATAATCTTCGAAATCCTTTGGTTCATCAACTGTTTCATTAAGCCGTACTTCACATATTTTTAGATAAATTTCAGCCCTGGCACATAGCTCTTTTTCTTCACTGAATTTATTCATAAAGCCTTTTAACTGCTCAGAAGCTTTCTGGTAATCTCTTTTTTGAAAAGACTTTATGGCCTGCATATAAGCACTTAGGGCTTTTTCATAATCGTCATGCTTTTGTTTTTCTTTTTCTTCGGCCACGTTACACTCCCATGTTATTTTTTGGTTATGTATTTTATATTAGCATAACTTTTTTGACAAGCGGAAATATTTGAGGAGTTCCTACATTTTTATTGAACTACGAAGCAAAAGGACGGAAAGGAGACGTAAATGCGACACTTTGCGAGTACGCGCATATGCCTGAATTATCAGCGGCCCAAGGTTAGTGCAAACGCAAACTGCCCTGAATGAAGCTGTATATGTAATACCGCGAATTCAGGGCAGTGAAGCGTTTGGGCTGAGATCGGGTCGCCCGCAGGGTAAAAATTGCTGATAAAACTAATAATAGATAATCTAAACCCATTAAAATACTTATTATAGAAAAAGAAATTCAAATTCCTGATGATCAAATATTAATGAAATCCATCAGCAATTTTTATGAATAATTCAGCTCAAATGGTTGATCATGCTGGCTAAGTACCCCGCCCCAAAACCATTATCAATATTGACAACCCCCACTCCGCCGGGGCAAGAATTCAGCATAGCAAGGAGAGCTGCCAACCCTTTGAAGTTGGCACCATAACCGACACTGGTAGGGACAGCAATTACCGGCACTTTGGAAACACCGGCTATGACACTGGGCAAGGCGCCTTCCATCCCGGCTGCGGTTATAATCACCCTGGCTTTTCTGAGTTTCTCATATTCACCAAAAAGACGGTGAATTCCCGCCACTCCAACATCATATATTTTCTCTATTTCATTACCTAACATATCACATGTAACAGCAGCCTCTTCAGCAACAGGGATGTCCGAAGTTCCGGCAGTGACGATAACAATTATCCCCTTCCCCATTTTTGGTTGAGTCTGTTTATAGTACATTACCTTGGCTTGATGGTTGTATTGAACATCGTTTATCTGTTCTTTCAGTTTTTCAAAGACCGATACCGGAATGCGAGTGGCCAATAGATTGCTTCCGTTTTTAAGGATCTCCCTTGAGATGGACAGGATCTGGTTCTCGGTTTTTCCCAATCCGTAAATTATTTCGGGAAAACCTCTCCTGATTTCACGATGGTGGTCTATTTTGGCAAAGGATAGATCCTGATAAGGATAATCTTCCAGGATTTTCAAGGCATCCTCTGGAGACAATTCCCCTTTGGACACCTTGGTCAATATTTCTTCGAGCCTTGATCTCATAGATAGGATTTTAGCATAATTTTCCTCTGGTTGATACAAGATTGATCGAATGATCGTATCCCAAGCTGAACAACTATCCAAAAATATTTTTAAATTCCTAAAAAAACAGGATTCAAGAATATTTATTTTTAAGTTATACTTACAATCAGAAATGAGAAAACAAACAATTAGAAAAGAAATTAGATTCTCAGGAATAGGTGTGCACAGCGGTCAAAAAGTCGATGTTCGTCTCATCCCTTCCTTTGAAGGGAAAATTAACTTTTTGCGAATCGATAAGGCCCACAGATTGATCTCGATTTCTCCGGAAAGCATTGAGATTAGCAATAGTTCGGTACTGGTGGCAGAAAACTGCCGAATAAGGACTATCGAACATCTTATGTCGGCTTTATACGCACTTCACGTCAGCAGCTTAACAGTTGAACTGAATGGAGATGAAATTCCCATAATGGATGGAAGCGCTAAACCTTTTGCAGATGCCATCAAAAATGCAGGCATCAGATCACTGGATGAAGAGGAAAACATAATTCGTTTAAAGAGACCATTTTCTATCGAAGAGAACAACGCTTTCTTAAAAGCTGAACCTGCCGATGATCTCATCGTTTCCTACCGAATAAAATACGAACATCCCTTAATTGACACTCAGGAGATCAGTCTTAAAATAACTCCGGATAATTTTAGAGATGAAATTGCTCCAGCACGCACATTTGGTTTCTCTAAAGATGAAACCATTCTTAAATCCCAGGGATTAGCTCTTGGCGCTTCTTTAGAAAATACAATTGTGTTAAATGATACCGAGGTGATCAATAAACCTCTTAGGTTCCCGGATGAATTTGTCCGGCACAAAGTGCTTGATTTCATAGGGGATATTTCCATGCTTGGATTTTACATCCACGGACATTTTAAAATATACAGGGCTGGGCATCACCTTCATCTTAAAACTGTCCGTTTCTTGCATAAAAACCCTGATTATCTTGAAAAGCTTATCTAACCGCTGCAATCTTAGTTATTGTTGGTTTTTCTTTATTTTTAGTAATTTAGACTCTTGACAATTATCAGTCTCAACCCTATATTTTATAGGTTACTTCTTTGATGATCTCTATAAAAAATCATGGAAATTGTTGATCAAATCAGGCAAACTGCTAATATAATAGAAATTGCCTCAGAATACACAACTCTCCGCAGACGCGGAAATAAATATGTTGGTTTATGCCCCTTCCACTCTGAGAAAACTCCATCTTTTACTATCGATGAAACCAAACAGCTCTATCACTGTTTTGGATGTGGAGCCGGTGGAGACATTTTCACATTGGTTATGGAAAAGGAAAGCCTTACTTTTCCAGAAGCTGTTAGATATTTAGCTGAAAAATATAACATTCCAATCCCTGATAAGAAAAACTATTCTCCGGAAAAGTTAAAACTGCAAGAAAGACTTTACCAGATCAGTGATCAGGCGATGGTTTATTTTAGGAGGAACCTTTTCCACACTCAAGAAGGCAAAAAGGCTCTGCAATACTTACAAACAAGAAAAATATCGGAGAAATTAATCCAGACATTCAAAATCGGCTATGCGTTAAATACCTGGGACTCTTTGCTCAACTTCTTTAACAAAAAGGGAACAGCATCAGATCTCTTAGAAAAGGCCGGATTAGTTCTCAGAAGACAGGGTAAAGAAGGTTATTATGATCGATTCCGGGGAAGAATTATTTTTCCGATATTTACTCTCACCGGAAAAGTTGCTGCTTTCGGTGGCAGAACGATTTTTGATGATGATCCAAAGTATCTTAATTCACCAGACACCCTGATATATTCAAAAGGCAGCCTTCTTTACGGACTGAATTTTACTCGAGATAAAGTCAGAGAAAAAGGAAAAATTATACTGGTAGAAGGATATATGGATTTTGTAACACTCATGCAGGCCGGTATCGAGAATACGGCGGCCTCTTTAGGAACCAGCTTAACTCCTCAACAAGTTTCGCTGGCGGCGAGATTTGCTTCTCTATCTATAATCAGTTATGACGGTGATTCAGCAGGACGGAAAGCTGCCCTCAGGGGCGTTTCTCTTTATTTCGAAAAGGGGGCGCAGGTAAAAGTGCTTAACCTCCCTGAAGCATCGGATCCGGACTCTTATATAAACAAGTATGGAGCGGATAAGTTCAACCAACTGGAGGAAAACAGTCAATCCGGAATTGAGTTTCTCATTAATTCTCATAAAAACAAAGGGCATTTAAATGAACCCGAAGAAAAATCAAGAATTGCCAAGATCATTCTCGAAGAAGTGGAGAAGGTCCCCGATCCCTTCATCCGCAGTGACTACGTATCAAGGATAAGTGAACACCTATCGCTTGATGAAAATGAACTGCGCGCGCTTATCAAATATAAATCTTTAGGGGATATTAAAAATATTTTAGCTAGTTTTCTTCCTGCAGAAAAAAGACTTCTCCAGATATTGTTTGAAGACAGTGAGGTCGCTGCTTGGTTTTTTAAAGAAGTAAAAGATCTGGATTATACTTTACTCCATTGCGCCCCGATTCTAAACATCCTGGCTGAATTTTTCAATGATGGGAAAAACATAAATTTTCCAGAATTCAAAGAAAAAATGAATCCTAAGCTTTTTCGTTCTTTATCTGAAATCCTTCAGGAAAAAACTCCGCCCTGCTCAAAGGAGGAAGCTGAAGATTGTATAAATTCATTGAAAAAGTATAATCTTGAGAAAAAAAGAATCGAGATAAAAGCCCAGATCCAAAGATTAGAAAAACAAGGTAAAAAGGATAAAATCCCGATTCTATTAAAACAGAGTCAAACTATAACAGAGGAACTCGCAAAACATCCATGATAAATAATCATATATTGCTTGGCCTGCATTTTTGTTTGAATTGCCCAGGCCAAATGAATGAGGAGAAATACATTGACTTCAGAAAATAAATATCAGAAAGATGAAATTCATGAACTCATATCTAAAGGGAGAAAACAGGGATATCTTCTTTTTGAAGAAATAGATAAAACATTTCAGGGTGATGGGGATTCAGGCGAAAATTTTGACGAGTTCCTCAGTTCAATGGATGACTATGGAATCAAAATCCTGGACAAGCAGAGAGATATTGTACCTAAACGCAGAAAAAGTGACATAGTCTCTTTAGAAGGATTAGAAAGAACCACTGACCCAGTAAAATTATATCTCCGTGAAATGGGTAACATCTCTCTTCTCACCCGGGAAGGTGAAATTGCCATAGCCAAAGAGATAGAACGGGGAGAGAAAAGTATCATAAAAGCATTATCAAAAACACGTCTGGTCCTCAATGAAATTTTATCTTTGGAATCCAAATTGGAAATAGGTGATGAAATCCTCCATGAAATGTTTGAAATCAGTGAAGATGAAGTTACTGAAGGGAAAATTGAGGAAACTAAAAAAGAAATTTTAACCAGCATAAAAAATATAAAGAAGTTAAGTAATGAACTGGAAAAAATCTCTTCAACCAAAAAAAACATAGTGCCGAGAGGCCGGATCATCGTAGAAATGAGCAGTGAGATAAGAGATTTAAATATCCGTCCGTCACACCGGGAAAAGCTCATCGAAACTCTTCGGGAAAAACTTAGAATAATCAATGAATTGGAAGAATTTCATGAGGATTTGAATATTTCTTTAAAGCAAACAAAAAGTAAAAAAAAGCAGATTGAAATAAAGAATAGAATTAAAGAAATAAATAAATCTATCAAAGCAATTCATGAAGAGATTGCACTCGACTCACAGGGATTGAGAAAAACTCTCAGAGCCATAACAACCGGAAAAAAGATCTCAGATCAGGCCAAAAAAGAACTGGTGGC
>CAZLBV010000204.1:0-15774 GCA_964557845.1 uncultured Eubacteriales bacterium
TGGCTCCTTTTATCCTCGGTTTTGGATGCAATGTTCCGGCTATTATTTCAACCCGCATTCTGGAATCCCGGCGGGATAAAATCCTGACATCGCTTTTAATACCATTCATACCCTGTTCTGCCAGAACGACTATCATCCTGGCATTGGTGGATTATTATCTGGGTCCTTTATGGGCTCTGGGATTTTATGTGTTTAATATTATTCTAATCGCTGTGCTGGGAAAGGTGATCTCAATTTTTTTAAAATCACCTTCACCTGGATTGATCCTCGAGATCCCATCCTTAAAGGTGCCGTCTCTAAAAAATATAATGAGTAAAACCTATGTCCAACTTATTTCTTTTGTAAAATTTGCCTGGCCTATTTTGATCGTTGGGAGCGTAATTTTAGGGATCATGCAATTTTATCGCTTTGATACGACCCTCAATACGATCCTTTCCCCGCTTGTGGAAAAGGGATTGGGCCTTCCTGAAGAATTGGGTGTTACTTTAATTTTTGGCTTTCTCAGAAAGGAACTTTCTATCATAATGATGCTGCAGGCCCTGGGAGTCGGCTACCAGAATTTATTGTCAGTGATAACCAAGGAACAAATAGTTGTGTTTACAGTCTTCATGAATTTTTTTATACCCTGTCTGTCAACGGTTGCCATTTTATGGAAAGAACTAGGTGTAAGGATTGCTTTTCTTTCTATGCTTTTGAACACGGGAGTAGCTTTGATTCTGGCAGTCTTGGCCCGAGTGGCCCTCGGAGTTTAAAAAGAACCGGATCAGGATCTTGACAGATGTTTCTTGACCCGACGGGCGGGTCCCTTGCCGATTATTTTAGCAATTTCTTCAAACGAAGCCTTATGGATGGTTTCAATCCCTTGGAATTTTTCTAAAAGTCTTTCTTTTTTAATTTTTCCGATTCCCGGGATCTCATCAAGTACGGAAGAAAAACTTTTTTTCTCCCGGCGTCTCCTGTGACCGGAAATAGCAAACCGATGGGCTTCATTCCTGATATGCTGGAATAGTTTCAATGCAGAAGATGTCCGGTCCAAGGCCAACCCATTTTTATGGACTGGGGAAAACAGGATTTCCTCTTTCTTGGCAAGAGATATGACCGGTTGTTTCTCAAGCCCCAATTCTTTGAGGGCTTTCAAGGCAGCATTAAGCTGTCCTTTACCACCATCGATCAGGATCAGATCAGGCAGGGACTGTTTTTCTTTTAAGACCCTTTGGTATCTTCGTTTGATCACCTCTTCTAGACTGGATACATCATTAGGCCCTTGAACGGTCTTGATATTGAATCTTCTGTATTTTTGCTTATAAGGAATCCCATCTTTAAAAACCACCATAGAGCCAACAGATTGATCTCCCCCAGTATTGGAAATATCAAAGCCCTCGATGATCCGCGGCAGATGGGGGAGAAGAAAGATCTCTTGGACTCTCTGAAGGGTTGAATCTGGGTCTGATACTTTTTCAGAAACAAGAGATGCGTTACGGTCAGCCAGTTCGATCAGCCTCCGGTACTCCCCCCGCTGGGGGACGATCACTTTGACATTTGATTTTTTTCGATTGGAAAGAGAGCTTTTTATCTCCTCCAGACGGTCTAATTTAAGCGGAAGAAGAATCGAATCCGGAATTTCCCGGGGTCCGTTGTAAAAAAGGAGCAGCTGTTCTCTGAATATGTCTTCTACAGACCTGTCATCAGGAAGATCAGTGTTCCAGGTCTCTGAACCGATAACTTTTCCTGCTCTCCGGATAAATACATAAAAATAGATCCGGCTGTTTTTTTGGTTGAATCCGAAGATATCCTGATTATCAGGTTTAACCGTGATTAGTTTCGGCTGTTCCTTGATCTGATCTAAAGTTAGGATAAAATCCCTCCATAGAGCGGCTTTTTCATATTTCTGATCTTCTGCTGACTTCTTCATTTTATCCGTTAATATTTTTTTTAATTCACCGACCTTTCCTTCTAGAAACATTCTGGCGTTTTCTACCCTTTCCTGGTATTCTATTTCTCCGATGAGACCTACACAGGGAGCAGCGCATAATTTAAGGTCATATTCCAGACAGGGCCTTTTCCGTTTTCCTGGGATCTTTTCCGTACAAGTCCTCAGGCCGAAATACCTGGCGAGCAAATGTATAGTCTTGCGTGCTTGATGGGCCGGAGTAAAGGGACCGAAATATCTGGATCCGTCATCTCCTACTCTTCGAGTCAGGTAGATCCCCGGATATTTATCCTGGATAGTCAATTTTAAATAGGGAAAGCTTTTGTCATCTTTTAATCTGACATTGAATTTAGGCTGGATATCCCGGACGAAATTATTTTCGAGGAAAGATGCCTCCCTTTCAGAGCCTGTGATGATAAAATCAATATCTTCCGTCTCAGAGATTATATGGATTATTTTCTGATCTTTGGTGGCGAGAAAATAGGATCTGACCCGGTTTAAAAGAGAACTGGCTTTTCCTATATATATAGTATCCCCCACGGCATTTTTAAAAAAATATATCCCTGGTTTTTCCGGAAGGCTTTTCACGATGTTGAGGAGCTTCCTTTTTTTATCCACCGGCAATTTCCAGCTCCTTTTGTTTGAGTCTTTTGATTTGATCTCTTAATCTAGCGGCTTTTTCAAATTCCAGATTTTGAGCTGCCGATCTCATCTGTTTCTCTAAAGATTCGATCATCTTGCTGCGTTTTTGCGGGGATAGATAGATCTCATTGTCTTCCGCGATCCGGGATATGTCCAGATAATCCTTTTCATAAACGCTGTTGAGAACCTCATTGATCTTTTTCTTAATAGACTGCGGGCTTATATGGTGTTTGAGGTTGTATTCCTGCTGGATCTTACGTCTCCGGCTGGTTTCAGAAAGAGCGAACTTCATCGATCCTGTGACTGTATCCGCATAGAGGATGACCCGGCCGGCTATATTCCGGGCAGCCCGGCCAAAAGTTTGTATCAAGGATGTTCCGGACCGGAGAAACCCTTCTTTATCGGCATCTAAGATCGCGACCAGAGCCACCTCGGGAAGATCTAAACCTTCACGGAGAAGGTTTATGCCGATCAGAGCATCGAATTTTCCTTTGCGCAGGTCTGTGAGTATTTTTATCCGGTCTAGAGTGTCAATATCTGAATGAAGGTACCTCACCTTAAGTCCCCGTTCGTGATAATGGCGGGTCAGGTTCTCCGCCATTTTTTTTGTCAGGGTAGTGACTAAAGTTCTATCTTTATTTTCTGCGGTTTTCTTGATCTCATCCATAAGATCATCTATTTGTCCCTTGACGGATCTGATCTCTACGAACGGGTCGATAAGACCTGTAGGCCTGATTATCTGTTCAACCGGCTTGTTTTCCGCTTTTTTCAGTTCATAGGGTCCGGGGGTTGCTGATACATACAGAGTTTTATGCACTCTCTGCTCAAACTCTTGAAAATTTAAAGGACGGTTATCCAGAGCAGAGGGAAGGCGAAAGCCATGTTCGATCAAGTTTAATTTTCTGGCGCGGTCTCCATGATACATACCGCTTATCTGAGGTATGGTTACATGCGATTCATCGACAATGGTAAGAAAATCATCAGGGAAATAATCCAGAAGGGTGTAGGGAGCTTCCCCTGGTTGTCTCTGACTTAAGTACAGCGAATAATTCTCGATCCCGGGACACCATCCAAATTCTCTTAACATTTCCAGATCGTATAGGGTCCTTTCTTCTATCCGGTTGGCTTCTGTGATCTTATCCTGTTTTACAAAAAAATCGATCCTTTCTTTCAGCTCTTTTTCAATTTTCGAAACTGTCTGTTCCAAGACTGAAGCCGGAGTTGAAAAAAAGGTGCGTGGAAAGATCAGTATTTCATTGAATTCTTGACGGATCGAACCCACGAGGGGATCGATCGAGGATATTTTGGTTATCCTGTCGTCATTTATTTCTATCCTGTAAGCCTCATCATCATAGGTAGGAAAAAGTTCAATGATGTCCCCTCTGACACGAAACTTTCCCCGTATCAATTCCCCTTCCTGTCTTTCATACTGAATCTCTACGATACTTTTTAATAGTGCTTTTCGAGTGATCGTTTGGTCTTTCTTGAGTGTGAAGCTCATGGAATAATAGGAATCAGGAGAACCGATGCCGTAAATACAGGAAACAGAAGCAACTATGATCACATCCCTCCGTTGGAACAGGGAATTGGAGGCTCGGAGCCTCATACGGTCGATCTCATCATTGATAGTGGCCTCTTTGGCAATATAGGTATTGGTGGCTGGGATATATGCCTCCGGTTGGTAATAATCATAATAAGAAACGAAGTATTCCACGGCATTTCCAGGAAAAAAGGAACGGAATTCCTGATAGAGTTGGGCAGCCAGGGTTTTATTGTGTGAGATCACTAGAACTGGCTTATTCAATTTTGAGATAACATTAGCCATGGTAAAGGTTTTCCCCGAACCGGTTACTCCCATGAGGACTATATGATCTTTATCCTTATGAAAATCTGTATAGATCTTCCGGATGGCTGCAGTCTGATCCCCCTTGGGGATGTAATCAGAGTGTAAGGTTAACTTGTTCATTTAGAAACATTTGTTATAGAATAAGCTTAGAAAAACAATTATAGCAGAAATTGAATAAAAATGACTCCTAGGCTGATGCATGGCCCCTTTGGGTTGACAAATGAATTCCTTTTGGTTAATAATTTTTTCTAAGGAGTGAGAAAAATGAAAAAATATTTGGCAGTGTTAAGTTTGATCTCAGTTGTTTTATGGGCCTATTCCTGTGCTCCTACAGCTACTGTAACCAGTACCGGGGGGCCTTCTATAGCAGAAGCTCAAGCTGAACAGTATGATGGACCGAAAGCGAGGCTGGCCGTAGGCGAATTTACCGACAAAACAGCTAAAGGTCGGGGAGGAAGCGGCTGGATGAATTTGTTCGGCATGAATTTCCAGCAGATCGGTGATGGCATGCGGGATATGTTGACTACGGCTCTTTTCAACTCCAACCGGTATGTCGTTATGGAGCGGGAACAGTTGGGTGCTGTTATGGAAGAACAGGATCTGGGACAATCAGGCCGGATCAAGAAAGGAACCGAAGCCAAGGTTGGCGAGATTTATGGAGCTGACCTTATAATAACTGCTGCAGTGACCGAATTTGAGGGTAGTGCTAAGGGTGCCGGAGGGGGGACGAGTATCCTCGGTGTAACTGTTGGTGGAGGAGTCAAGCAGGCCCATGTGGCTATCGATATCAGGATTATTGATGCGAATACATCTCAGATCGTGGCAGCTACCTCTGTTCAGGGAGAAGCCAAGAGTTTTGGACTCGGTGGAGCCACCAATATTGGAGGATCTCTTCCCGTAGGACTAGGCGGATTCAGCAAAACCCCGACCGAAAAGGCTATCAGGGTTTGTATTCAGAAAGCGGTTGAGTATATTGTAAGTCAAACACCAAGGGAATATTACAGATATCAGCGTTAGTCTGAAAAACAGAAGAGAAAAAAACAGAAGACAGAAGTTAGCGTTTTAAAGCTTTTTCAACTGCGAAGAGAGGAGTGGATGTTTGAGAAGGGCATTCGCATACTCCCCTTAAATTGGGCTCCATCTAGAATAGAAATACGGGCTGCAGATATGTCCCCGAAAACACAGGCGTTTTTATCAATAAATACTTTTTCTAGTGCAGAGACATTTCCATAAACAACACCCCGAATGAAAACATTCTTTGCGTGGATATCGGCACGGATAACGCTTCCTTTTTCAATGGTTAAACTGCCGTTTCCCAAGCGTATGATTCCTTCGACATTCCCTTCGATCAACAGATCTTCATCGCCTGAGATGTCGCCTTTGAAGTTCATGGTCCGGTCTATCCGGGCACTGTATTTCTGTGGAGGATTATCAGAAAAATTTAAATCATTGTTTTCGTTCGACATGGCCTCTCTCTCCGTCCATCCCAGATAAATTTAGATGATGATTATAAATTGCTCTCTGGAATATGTCAACAATGATAAAAAAAAGGGTCCGCCCCACTCCAGTGGGGTAAAAGAGGCCGATATTTAATTGAACCAACTACCTAACCAATTAGATATTTGTTACTTTCCAAAAAAGATAGGTTAAAGATTGAGAATTTATTGATATTCCAATCGGCCTATTTTACTGATAATTCAGCTATTTGATAACAAGTTCGTCGACATATAACCACGCGCTCTCTCCTGCTCCAGTATGCCAGTCAGGACAGGTTTTAAGGTTTTTTGCCCGAATACGCACATATCTGGCATGGGTAGTTTTTCCATAATAGGAGAAATCGTAGATAAATTCTCCTGTTTGTGCTTGCGGTATGTCATGTTTCAGCTTAACCAACTCCTCATATTTCCTCCCAGAGGCTGAAACGGAAAATTCTACCCATTCCGGGATAAAGATCCTGTAATCAATGTTTTGCAGGAATTTGGCGGAAAGGTGTTCGATCTTTATGGTTTTTTCCAGATCGATGACTGCTTCTAAGTCATATCTTCTAATTGCTCGCCAGTCACCATCAGAAATGTTGGGCTCAGCATGTAAACCATCAGTCAAAGCACCCGGCCATCCGTTTCCGATTTTTCTATGAAAGGGGTATTTGAGCGCCACATGTTTTGTTAAACCCTTGTGAAAGGATACTTTTTGTTTAGAGATTTTACAGAATATTTGACCATCAATAAAAACCGCCGCTTGAATGTCCGCATCGCTATTCAATTTCAAAGGATGGAGATAAAGCATCGAGTTATGTCCCAACTCCATTCCATCTAAGTTATAGCGGATTGGATGATTATTGATCTCACTAGATAAAAATAAGAGAAGTTCCGGATCACCCAGTTTATGATAAGTAATAAATGACACATTATAGGCACTTAGGGAATAACTAATACCTTTGGCTTTGAGTCGAGAAAAATGAGTTTCCATCCTGCCGATAAAATTCGTCCACTGCTTTATTCTCGGAGGGGTCCAAATAGCCTCTGAGAGAGCCAATAAACGGGGAAATATCATATATTCAGCATGCTCTCTATCTGTGATGAATTCTGTCCATAGACATCCATGGCCACCGAGAATATGATCTTTCTGCTGAAAGTTTAAAGCTTCTGGAAGAGGGTCGAATTCATAGACTCTCGATAAGGGGAGAAATGAATAGGTTTCAGGTTCTAATTCCGGTTCTCCCTGATAGAGATCAAAATAGGTGTGGGTATTGGGAGCCATGATCACATCATGGCCGGATAAAGCTGCAGCAATCCCTCCTTCCATGCCGCGCCAAGACATGACTGTGGCATTAGGAGCCAGTCCTCCTTCTAAAATCTCATCCCAACCGATCATTTTTTTATTTTTCGATCGAAGGATCGATTCGATCCGTTTGATAAAATAGCTCTGAAGTTCATCCACATCTTTCAATCCTTCCTTTTTCATCCGCTCCCGGCATTTTCTGCAGCTCTTCCAGGCCGTTTTATTGCATTCATCTCCGCCGATGTGGATATATTCTGCCGGGAAAAGATCGGCTACTTCTGAAAGAACATCTTCTAGAAATTCAAATGTGGATTCATTGCCCGCACAAAAAGTGTTGTTGTCGAGTTCCCCTCCGGTAGACACAGGAAATTGTTTACCGCTACAGGAGTACTGGGGATAAGCCGAGAGAGCTGCACGCGAATGACCAGGTATTTCGATCTCAGGAATGACAGTAATAAAGCGAGATTCTGCGTATTGGATGATCTCTTTGATATCTTCCTGTGTGAAGTATCCTCCATATGTGGCTTTTTCACCTTCTTGTTGGGGAAGACGATACCACCATGGTTGTCCCATCCTATCCGCTCTCCAGGCTCCTACAGATGTTAATTTCGGGTACTTTTTTATCTCGATGCGCCAGCCTTGGTCGTCGGTAAGATGCAGGTGAAAGATATTAAATTTATACATAGCTAGATAATCGAGGTAATCAAAAATAAAATTTTTTGAATGAAAGTGGCGGACAACATCCAGCATCATCCCCCTCCACCTGAAGCGGGGTTTGTCAACGATTTCAAGGCAGGGTATGGTCCATCCTCCAGGAGAGCCGGTTGGGTAGGGACTTTCAAATTCAGGGGGGAAAAGCTGCCTTAGTGTTTGAACCGCATAGAAGAGACCTCTGCTGGTGTTTGCCTTTAAAATAACTGAATGGGAGGAAATAGATAAAATATGGTCTTCTTCTCCCAGCTCCGGATTATTCAGAAATGTGCTGAAAAATATCGAGTTTTTTGGGATCTTCTCGTTGACGGATTCATTGATCTCCAAAATAAGGCCGGTTGCGGATTTAAACAGGGTTGCCAGATAGAGGGCAACATCTTGAGCTGTTTTATCAGTGGAATGGACTATGATCATGGTTTTCGAGTCAAAGGTGAATGTGCCATTTTTAGCTTCCATCCTGAAAGGAGCCGGAATGATGCAAGGATTGGATCCAGAGTTGTCCTTTTGTAGAGTATTTTTTATTCCGGAAATAAAAAAAAGGATGATAAAACCGATCATCAGCAGTCCTACTGTTTTTTTCATAGTTTATTTGACTTTCAGTGTTTTCTGGTAAATCTCATCCAGCTCATCGAGGTTGAAACGAATACTGACAATGTAAGGCATGTCACCTTCGGTCCAATGTCCGTAAGTGGTTGCAATAAAGGTGCTGTCCGGCAGGATTTCGACTCCGGGATAGGCACAATCAGCGTTTTTTTTGTTGTCCATCAGACGAACCCGGTACTGCCCCTCTTTTCCCATGACGATATCTTCAAAACAGCCAACCCATCCTACCCAATCTCCGTTAGTTGGGCTTATATGAGTGGTGTCCCGGAAAGATATGAATAATCTGCCGTCAAGAGCATACCGGCCTACATGCCGGTCTCCGGTTAAAGAACCGGGAAGTTCCTGGGGAGTTGACCAGGTTCTTCCTTCATCATCGGAAAAACTGACAAAGGAGTTAAATCTTCGGCTGTTTTCTCTCATAAGCATGGCCAGTTTCCGGCCGTCTGGGGAACGGATCACTCCGGGCTCGCAAAGGTGAGCCTCCTTATGGGAGAGGATGGCTTCCGGTTCCTCCCAGATTAACCCTCCGTCTCGAGATATGGTCTGATAGATTGTGAACACAGGAGGATTCTCCGGAGTGCTGTTTTTATGGAAGAAACGGCCATCATCATGAAAAAAAGCCAGGTATTCTCCGTTTTTTAATCGGATACAAGAGGACATGGCAACTATTCCTCCGAAATTCCCGATAGGATCAAGCGGGCTCCAGGTAAAGCCTTCATCTTCAGAAACTGCCATTCGGATAGGATAGAGACCGGAAAACAGGATCAAACGTTTTTTTCCTTGTTTGTCGATGGTGCGGTATATAGTCGGGACCTCACGGGAGGTAGACCAGTTTTCAGGAACAGGCAGCCTCTTGCTCCAGGATAAACCTGCGTCTCTACTACGCTTCATAACGATCGCCCCCTTTCCATGTCCTTTGGGATAGACGATCAACATATTTCTATTATCTTCCAGGAGGACGGTAGTTGGGTGCCCTAGGTATTGCCCTGGTTCCCTGTCAACAATGATCTGTCGAAAAGTATCCTGGGATAGATCGATAAGAGGAATAGAATAACCGCGGTTTATTTTATGCGAGTACGATGGAATATGTGTTTTGTTACCTTGATCTTCAAATGCTGAGATCTGATGGTTTGAAACCAAAATGGCAGTAAGCAAAAACAAGGGAGAAAAAAATACCCAAAAATTGTGTTCTGTTGAAAATTTCTGTTTTTTCTTTAATCTTTTAAAAGAAATCGGTAAACTCCCAATTGTCTTTACACTTGTAATCATATTATATATCATATCAGAAGGAGAAAAGACATGGGGAAAAATGTGGACCATGAAAAAAAAATGTATAGAGATTTTGATTACCTGGATGAATTTGTAAGACTTTCGTATTTTGCCGACATAGGGATAGGGATTGCAGCCGCCAAATCCATAGAAGAAGGAATGCGAAGGATCATGGATAAGATAGGTGATATCTTTGCTCCTTTGAGTTGGTATCTGGTTCTTCAGGATAAAAATAGCGGGGAGTTCTATTATAAATTGGTTTTTGGGGTTGGTGCCGGCAGACTGAAAGGAAGCAGATTTCCCAAAGGAGAAGGGACTATAGAATGGATATTCAAAAATGAGGCCCCTTTGCTGATAGAAGACATGCGCAAGGATAACAGGTTTTCTTCGAATTTTCACAAGAACACGGGATTCGAGATTCGATCGATGGTGGGAGTCCCCCTGAGTGTAAATGATGAAATTGTGGGTGTGATCGAGCTCATTAACAAACAAGATGAAGATGTTTATAACCTAAAGGAGCTGAAAGTGCTTATCACCATGGCTGAATATGCTGCTCTTACCATAGAAAAGATCTATTATAACAGCGCGCTGCGTGATATTTCCAATGGAGATGCTTTAACAGGGGTGTATAACCGCCGGAGTTTTGATACACAGATCGTCCTTGAGATGGAGAGGTGCCGGCGTTACAACCATCCACTTTCTATGATGATTGTCGATGTTGATGAATTGAAGGGATATAATGAATATCTTGGACCTAAAGGCGGGGATTGGGTACTTAAAGACACTGCCCGGGTCCTGAAGAAATGTTTAAGAAAGATCGATATTATCGCGCGTTACCGGGATGATGAATTTGCAGTCATCATGCCCCATACTAGCAGAGAGAACGCAGAAAAAGTGAGGGAAAGGATCATTAATGATCTGGAAAAGGAGAATCTGGCTGGAAAAGAAATTCCTTACCGGTTATTTATTGGGATAGGTTCCGCTGAACCGGAAAAAGTGTATGATCTTGTCCGGTTGACGGATGAAGATCTATGCAAATGGAAAGAAGAACACAAAAAAGCTGAAAAAAAAGAGAATTGACAAATTTATCAAATATCGATACATTTTTTTCCTGTCAATGGTCAGAGCACATGTAAGTGATCAGTTCAAGTGAGCGGGCATAACTCAGCGGTAGAGTACGAGCTTCCCAAGCTCGGAGTCGCGGGTTCAAATCCCGTTGCCCGCTCCATTTTTTTTTCGCATTGATTGAGAATTACGAGTGATGCATAATCATAATTCCCTTAGAAGTAAGGATTGAATTATTATGAAAAAATGGGATTTGCTCGTGGATGAAATCCCGCTGGATGGTGCCTGGAATATGGCAGTTGATGAATACCTTTTCCGCTCCGTCCAAGAATCTACCCGCACCTTTCTAAGGTTCTACAGATGGGATCGTCCTACTCTCTCTCTTGGAAATTCTCAAAAGTTGGAAAATGTGCTGGATTGGGATGCCTGTCAAAAGCACGGGATCGATGTGGTCAGACGGATCACAGGAGGAAAACTGGTCCTGCACCATAGAGAATTAACCTACTGCATTTGTTCATCGGATATAGATATCTTTACCGATACTTTGGGAGGATCCTACCGGATGATCTCCGAGGCCTTGGTTCTCGGTCTGAGGAAGATGGGCATCGATGCAGCCCTGGCGGCAGCCACACCCTCCCATTATGCCCGAAGTCATTCTCTCTGTTTTTCCGCTCCCGCGCAGAATGAGATCGAGGTTGATGGAAAAAAACTCATTGGAAGTGCGCAGAAAAGAAAAGGTGATTGTTTTCTACAGCATGGATCCATTCCAACAGAGGAAGATGAATCGCTCCTGCAGGAGGTTTCTTATTTCGATAAACAAAAGGAAAGTATCCAGATGACCTCTCTTCAAACACTGTTAAAACATGAGATCACCTTCAAAGAAGCTGTAAACGGCCTGTCCCAGGGTTTTTGCGAATATTTCCGTATAAAATTAAATCCGAGGTCTCTTAGCGGCAAGGAAAAAGCGGCCATTGAGAATATTCGTCAAGAGAAATACGGGAACTCTGAATGGACAATCAACCGAATTGAATCTGCCAAGTTCTAATCGTTCTCCGTTTATTGCTTTTTTTGATTTTTAATGTTACTATTTTTTTGCAATCTGTTATGGGATTCAGTAAATGAATGAGATAGAAGAACTATCAAAACTGGATGCTAAAAAGCTTCCGGAATTAAAACCTATGCTTTTTGATGACCTTCATCAAAGGGTTTTAAAGAATTTACATTTAGAATTGGGCAGCGGACCAGTGCTCTATCTTCTTTCCCCATCATTTTCAGTGATCAATCCTTCTCCCAGTGAATCGATAAACGATTTTATACAAAAAAAGGACAATATACTCTCCTATGTTAAGGAGCACATTGTTCAAAGTTTGGCGATCTATTCCAGCTTGCTGGATGTGAACAGCTATTTTATAGAACAGAATAAATTTCTAGTCATCGCCAGATTTAGAGAAAGGGATTCAGGCGGAAGGCGTTATGAAGTTAAATTTTATACTCACTCGCCCAGGGAGCTTCTATCCAACTATAAGGATAAGATCTATATTGGGAGGGATTTTATCGATCTTTTCCAATTCAAGCGTAAAAACTTCGGTGTAAAAGAATTGATAATCTCCTTGAAAGATCAATATGATCTACTTCTGGATAAAGCTGAACAAAAGCTGAAAGAACCTATGTCCTATAAATCTTTCTTTCAGGAGATCAAAGAATACGTCAATGAAATGCGCAACGAAAGCCTTCAAATCCTCCAATCTCTACCCCCCTATATTGATTTAAAACAGATCAATCCCAGTGATCTTATAGAGGTAAACGTTCAATACAGAACCATAAATCATTATCTGATCGAGCTTCGGGATGAAGTGGATGAATTTGAAGACCGTTTATTTGAAAAAAAAGAAACTCATTTCGCCCGGTATGTAACCAAGTATAAAAAAGATCTCACTAATTGCATATCCTATTTCAATATACGTATCAATGGATATCTTTCGGATATAATTTATAATATTAAGAACAGAAAATCTGAATAGGTGACATCAACCTTAATATCCCCCTTTTTTATCATAACTAACAAGTAATCTTAGCATATCAGTTGATCTTTATTCTTCGATCCAAATGGTTCGATAGGATGAGGATAGAAATATGGATGGTTTTTCGCTTTCCTGTAAAAACGCTTTGTAGATTGTTTCCCCATTGTCTATCTTTTCAGAAGGTGTTTGAGATAAACCCCAATTGATCTTTCCCTTTATATTCTTTACTTCCAGAGGATATGGGCCGTTCTGGGGACAGTTGAAAATAATATCCGTATAGGTACAGTCAGCCCGTATCGGTCCGGTCAAAGCCAGCGGTGACAAAGTCAGTTTTCCATGGGCTAGAGTAATGGTTGTTTTCCCTGAGAATTCAATAAGTTCTACATTTTCATAGGATGTATCTATGTTGATGTTTTCAGCATAAATTTTGGCTGCATAGATCTCTAAATTTTTCCCCTGAACAGTTATGTTTCCTTTGACGTCATTGATCTCGATATGATCATATTTATTGGTTATCTGAACATCCCCGCTGCAGCTGTTGATATCGATCGGGGAGTGATTGCCAATAATGGTTATTGGGCCGGTTTCTATCAGAGTTATCTGTTTATAGGAGCTTTCAATATCAACTGATCCTGAGACGTTTTTAGCAAAGACTTTAAGGTTCGACCCTTTTACAACCGCCTCCCGCATTATCTCTTCCAGGTGTATTTCGCCATACCGGCTGTCAATGGATACCTTACCTTTGATGTTATTGAGTTTGATATCGGAGTTATTGCTCTCGATCGAGCATCCCGCGCCGGCATTATAGATTTCGATATCTTTGTAACTGTTGTCCAATACGATCTCTCCTGATGCATCTTGAACGATCACCTCTCCGTGGGGATTGTCTATATTGACACTCCCAACCTTATTAACATGGACTTTTCCATAGGAATTTTTAACTTGAACATTCATCCCTTCAGGCAACGTTACAGTAAAATCAAGTCTAAACCGTCTCCGCCTGAAATCGGTTCTGTTGGTCGAAAGATGCAAAGCATCCTGTTCCTCTGTGGGGACAAGCAATAATCTTTCCGATATCTCCTGGGCATCTTTTTCATTACGGCTGTAGATCTTTTTAATCAGGGTGACCGCGATCTTATTCTCAGGGCCGCTCTTTATGATCACCTCTCCATGGGCGTTTGTGATCTTCAAGGTCGGCGGGAAGGGAGGATCGAATTCCTGAGATTCCGTGTATTTGAATTCATCGTAGTCAAAAAACAGCCCTTCCCCCCAGTCCAAATCCCAGTCCAGTTTTCCGGTTTGTGCGTGGTAGAAGAAGATACCGGCGGCAATGATAAAGAGCATGAGAAATATTTCTTTAATCTTCATGGTTCAACTCTGTTTTTTTTCAGTCTCCTCGCTTCTTTCTTTGAGACCGAAGTAAAATTTCCAGGCCCCCCAGGCGATCAGGACCAGCGGCCACAGCCGGGCGATTATATCCCAGATATCCACATCGATATTCCAGAGGAAAAAGAGAATCCCGATGACGATGAGAACAATACCCCAACCCAATGTTTCTTTATGTCTGTAGGCTGCCATCATGACCTCCTTTCACCATTGTTGGATTCGCCTTTCTGGGAAAGATATTCAGCGACCAGCTTAACTCCAATGATGATAATTATGAGGGGCCAGAGATCAAAAATCGTACTGTATCTGATGACATCAAAATTCGCGAGCAGTAAGACCAATCCAACTATCATGAGAAAAGCACCCCAGAAAATGGATCCTGATTTGACCAGTTCAGGAACTTCGTCCGCATAGGCTTCCTCTTCGTATCCCTCACCTGCAAGAGTCTTCATATTGATTCCTTTAGCGGTTTGAACTGCTTCGATGATCTGATAGATGTAAAAGGCGCCTAAACACAGTCCTAGAAAAGGCTGTCCTTCTCCGGTGGTCTGAAGAGTGACCAGTCCGGCAAAGATCAGGAAAAAGATCAGTGCCTTCTGGGGCTGGCCGTTGTAGAGCTGCCCGGTTCCGAACGGAAAAAAGAAGGAGAGGACTCCTGCTAAACCCGGTGATTTGGGTGGTTTTTTTACTATAACTTTTTCTTCCACTTTGATACCTCCATATATGTAAAAATTATTCCTCTGATTCTCCAAACAAATTTATGTCTTTAAGAGAAACAAGGATTGTATCCTTTTGTCCTTTCAGGGATTCCGTGAAGGATTCTGCTTTACTGACAAGTCTGCTGACCTTGCTGTAGCCGATATGGATCTGGCGTTCGATGGCTTTATTGATCTGGCTGCGCTCCGGATGGAAAGTGTAAGCAGAAAGTAAGACCATTATAATGGCTGTGGCTGCCATGACTGGCTGAAAAGCCGGCCGTAAGAAGAATTCCAGACGAGATTTGAATCCAGTTTTGGATTTTTTCTTTTCTATCTTATAAAGACGCTCCCGCATATCTTCGCTGATCTCAAGTTCGGGCATCTCGCTTAATGCCTCGACAGCTTCTCTAAGGGCGGTATACAACTGGGCGCAGGAAGGGCACTGGTTCAAATGCTCTTCCACCTGCTGCCTTTCTGTCGGATCGAGCTCGTTATCAAGATAAGGAGACAAAAGTTTTTCTATCTGTTTACATTCCATGACTTTTCTCCTTTTGGGATTGAAGAATTTTGGCCAACTGCAGCCTTCCCCGGTTGACCCGGGATTTTACCGTTCCCAGGGGAACTTCTGTAACCTCGGCGATCTCTTCATAGGATTTCCCTTGTATATCCCTCAGAATAACCGCCATCCTGAGGTCGGTGGAAAGGGATTTGAATCCCTGCCAGACGATCTTTTTCTTCTCTTCTCTCAGGACATCTGCCTCAGGCCCGGTGGCTGCATCCGTGGCAAATATGTTTTCATTGAACTCGTCTCGTTTTTCCCGT
>CAZLBV010000205.1:0-12696 GCA_964557845.1 uncultured Eubacteriales bacterium
TAATATTCTTTAATAGTTTTGTGATCAGATCCGGATCCCAACCTGCTGCTTTTAGGTTGTTGGCCAATTTTTTTCTTCTATGCCGGAAACAAGCTTGCAGAAAATCTAAAAATATCTGATCATCCTTTATATCAAAATCTGTATGCTCTTTTTTTGTTAAGCTTATAAGCGATGAATGAACTTCTGGTGGAGGATTGAATGATCCTGGGGGGATAGTAAAATGGATTTTCCTCTTGAAATAATTTTCTAATAAAATGGTCAGAGGGGCCTCTTTTTTTGAGGGAAGTTGAGCACAAATTCTCTCTGCCACTTCTTTTTGTAAAAGAAAGACACAGCTTTTAAACAGCATTTTATTCTTTAGGATTTTTGTTATTATGGGAGATGAAATAGAATAAGGTAGATTACCTGCGATCTTTACCGGAGGCTCCTTTACCAATTTTGACAAGTCTATAGAAAGAATATCATCTTCGAGGATAAGAAGATTGGTATAAGGAAGGGATCTTAAGGCCGGGATCAAAACCGGATCTTTTTCAACAGCAATCACATAGCCTGCTTTTTCCACGAGATATCTGGTGAGGGAACCTTTTCCCGGCCCTATCTCGATTATGGTATCATTTTTTTCAGGTGCGATCACTGCGGTGATCTTGCGCAAGATCCCGGGATTTGTAAGAAAATGCTGCCCCAATGCTTTTCTTTTTGAATAAGTGGGCATAGATCTATTTTAACAGAAGTTTTGTCTTTTTTGTGTTAAGTTAACCACGAAAATAAAAAAAGTAAATATGTGGATGGGTAGATGAATGAATGGGGGCTGCTTCGAATTTCGGATTTGGGTTTTCTTCTAACTTTTTCTATCTTCTAACTTCTATATTCTGCTTTTTCTATATTCTGCTTTTTTTACAAATTAAAGTGATAGGCCAAGCCGATACCATACTCATTTCCGCCCAGATTTATATTAAGTTCGTTCTCTTTGGTTCTGGCATCATGAAATTTAAAGTACAATTTGAATGAGAAGGTCTCTACAACTTTTATATAGGTACCGATCTGAAGATTTAGACCGAAGGTTGATCCTTTGGTGGATGGGATGGCGAAAGAAGGTGGGTAAATTTCTTCATAACTAAAGATCGAGCCCCCCAAACCTACAAAAGGAATGAATCTGCCGTAATGGCGCAAATACATGGCTCCAAAGGAAAAAGGAGTAAGTTTCAACTTTACTTCTTCTTCAGTTACCGTTGTAAGCCCACTGGTTGAAATAGATTTGAGATCAACGGCGATTGCGATCCCCTCCCGGTTTTTGAGAGGGATATAATAACTCACCTCTCCACCAAAAAAGCCGGCACTTTTTCCATAAACATCCTGAAAGTCCGCATCCTGAATGAAATAAAAACCTCCTCCAAAACCCAATGTAAGCATTTTATCCATCTTAGTCTCAGGAGTGCTGATGGTTTTTAATTCAGGGATAGGGGGGACTTTTTTGGCAGCCGGTTCGGTTTTTGGATGAGGTTTCTCTTTTTCCGGCTGTTTAATTTCCTCTTTTGTTTCTTCTGTGGCTGTTTCAGGTTGTTCTTCTAATATTAGTTTTTCAACTTCAAAATATATATAAAGGCCGTCTTCTTTTTCTTCGATCGAATAAGAGGGTATCTCCTCCATCAGGTCAAAAACAACCCGTATGACATCTGGTTGGTTTTTTGCTGTCCGGATGGCTAGGACACCCAGATCATTGACCTCGATCAAGGGATTACAGATAAAACTGTTTACTCCTAAAAGATCTATGATCAAACGGTCTGGATTGAACAGAGTAAAGCTTTCATAATTAACCGGTGTATCGACCTCCAGTTGAACTCCTAGACGGTCTTGTGATTTCTCAAGCACGATATTCTTCAGCATCACAGTGGTATCTTCTTGAGATGCTGTTACTCCCGGGAGAATTAAAAGCAAAACAATCGCTAATGAATATGTTCTTCTCAATCTCAATTTTGCCTCCTAATTCAGTTTTCGTCGTCCATGCAATAAAAAGATTTATTATATAACCAGAAATGACTAAAATTGTCAAATCAAAAGAAATCAGAAACTCCATAATTTTGTTTCACGAGGCAAAAGGAAAGGGAAGGTTCGGTATAAATACTTTTAGAGATGTGACATTTCTCCAGTGAGGGAAAAACCACTACCGGTCACAGCGCTCACACCGAGTTTGACTCGAGGATCCATGCCTGAAAACATATTCTATAGCCGTATTATTCCTCTGTTAGAAAATGGGTTAGTTCTATCAATTTTTATGCAGTTGACAAAATTTATCATTACTGCTATTTTTATTTGTCTTTAATAATGGAGGTATACGCATGAGATCAAAACTTCTATCGATGGCCGTAATTTTATTTATTTCAATCTGTATGATCCCATCTTATATGGATGCAGAAGTCATTCCTCTTCACATCAGCCAGGGTCAGGCTGAGATGCCGTTTATTCATGTTCTAAGAAACGGAGATATCATGGTTGTTTTCGGAGAGGGGCACCACTTCAATTCGGATTCTACATTATACTACCGCATTTATTCCCAGGAGATCGGTGCTTGGCAGCAAATACATACCGTAGTAAAGCATGCCTTTTCTTCAGCTTTTCCCCAGATTGCAGAAGACGAGAATGGAAATCTCCATATGGTTTATATGGATGGCAATGCCTCAGCAAACCGTGAGATCTGGTACATTATGTACGATTATGCTAAGCAGGAATGGGGACAAAAGTATATGGCTTACGTCAGTTCTGGCGTCAATTCTTCCTGGCCGAGGGTTAGGGTAGAAAATGGGAAGATATACATTATGTGGACTCATAATTATGTATCAAGCATCGGCCTTACCGATCTATGTATGATCGTTAATGATATCGGAGGACAATGGCCGGTGCCAACCAAGAACAGGATAACTATTTCTAACACGGGCCAATCCGCTTCTGTTCATAATTTCTTTGATATTAGAGATGGTAAAATTGCCGTAATCTGGATGGATGATAACCATAAGCCGGGCAACTGGGAGATGTACTATTCTGAGGGAAGCTGGAGTGAATCCGGAAAAACCTGGATCTTCAGTAAATACAATCATCTTTGGCCGACCGGCAATAATCAGTATTATCCTGCTTTATGTATGGATGATGATTATAATGTTCATGTTATTTTTTCTCATAAGAACGGCCCATTCAATTATGCCAGAAAAGATTATAAAACCAAGCAGTGGACTAAACCCAAAGCGGTTAGTTCAGGAGGGTGTTCTTACACACATATCGCTTATATGAAGTATAAAAAAGGTTTGCTCCATGAAGTTCACAGACAAAATTACAGCGGTTCCCAAGCTATGTATTATGTGCGGGGTCTCCCCAGTACCGGGCAATGGACCGATCCGATAAGAGTGGCTGAGAATTTAGATTGGCCGGAATATCCTACAGTTGATATCGATGATGATGGAAAAGTTCATTTTGTATTTAGTGAAGGAGATCCGGATCATCCAAGACATATATATTATGGTAATTTGGAACTTCCGGGTAAACCACCTAACGTTGTTGTGGAAGTATCAAAATACGGCGGTCTCACCCCGTTAAAGGTTAATTTTGACGGGGCTAAAACCTATGATCCAGATGGTAATGTTATCGAATATCGATGGGAATTCGGCGATGGCGCCACTGCATACGGAAAGAAAGCCTCTCATACTTATACTCAGGCTGGTGATTTTACCGCTATTTTAACAGCGATAGATAATGACCTGCTGATAGGTGTGGGAAAAGTTCAGATATCGGTTACAACCGGTGAGCCGGTGGCTGTGATCGAGGCCGATCCAACGACGGGATTTGCCCCCTTGGAAGTATCCTTTGATGCCAGTAAATCCACCGATGAAGACGGAACGATCGTTTCTTATTATTGGGATCTAGGAGACGGGAATACATCCCAGGATATTACTTTTAAACATACCTATGCGCACGGCGGAAGCTACTCTGTAGCCCTGACGGTTAAGGATGATGACAATAAAACGGATACAGCGTATCAGAATATCCGGATCTATGAAAGACCAATAGCTGATTTTACGGCTACCCCAGAAAAGGGTCTTTTGCCTCTTACGGTAGATTTTGATGCATCCGCTTCCGTTGACAACGATGGAACCATTGAGAATTTCTACTGGAATTTTGGAGACGGGGCACAAGGCGATGGTGTGGCTGTTTCGCATACCTATAACAATATAGGATCATACCAGGTGACGCTCATCGTAGAAGATAATGAGGGATTTTTCGATACGACAAGCAGGACTATCGTGGCTTATGAAGCAACGAACGTAGATGCGAAATTTACTGCCTCGGTGACAGAAGGAGTAGCCCCGTTGATGGTTGATTTTGATGCTGCCAAATCCTCGGCAGGGTTGAGAGATATCACTTCATACAAATGGAATTTTGGTGACGGTGAGACCGCTGTCGGCAAGAAACCTTCCCATACTTTTGTAAATCCGGGAGAATACTCCGTTATCCTGCTTGTAGAGGATGAATGCGGTTTTACCGGTTCTGCCACTATGGTCATTAATGTTTATGGAAAGCCTCTTACACCTTTAGGCATTCAGTATCAGACGATCGAGAATAAATCCTTTTTATTTACCGATTATATTAACAGAGTGACTTGGTCGGCTAACCCTACAAATGACACTCTTTTCAATATCGTACAGTACAGAATTTATCGAAAAAATAAAGGTGAAAACGACAGCCAGTTTACTCTTGTAGGTGAAGTTAGCGGTACGAATTCGGCATATGATGACAGAAAATTCTCAGATAAAACCAGCGCGGAAAATTGTGTTTATGCGGTGACCGCAGTAGATGATAAAGGTAGAGAAAGCGATTTTGGCAAGTCTGAATTGTGATAGGACCGGTTAAGATTATTGAGGTGAGATCATTACCCGATCAAACCAGAAGTGTGTTGTTCCATAGGAGTGGATGCGTAAGGTTAAATCTGCCGTTTTTTTATTCAAGTTGAAAGGCAAGATAAATTCCTGATATTCTGAACTATTATTGTAATCTGCTCGACCAATATCGTGGGAAGCTATGAGTCTTTGCCTGTTTCGATCGATGATATACAGCCTCAGAATGGGATTGTCATTTCGGAGTGAAGAAGTGAATTTGATCCTGAAGCCGGCGTTAAACTGTCCTGGTAAAATTTCTCCGGCAGAGAGTTCCAGAAAAAATCCACGGCTAGATTTATCTGCCAGGAAGGCATAATTTCCAGAAGCATCGGGATCATATCGCGGTATTCCGTTTTCTCCGTAAAAGGTTTCTCCTTCGAAGCACTTTATGCTTTCTGCGGTCAGGCAGTCTGTTTCAGTATCAGAGTCTGGATTTAAGGCATATAATTCTGCATAGGTCTTCCATAACGGGAAGCGCGCCAGCAGTTTTTTGCGGCGCATCTCTCTAGGAAAGTCGGCTTCATAATGCAGTACTTCTATTCTCCCGGCATGGATGGTGGGAATTATGTGAGTGATCTTATATCTTTGCACATAATCGGGGAAAGGATTTTGATAACCGGATGAGTAGACATGGGCCTCATGGTTATTATGTAAGCTTAATAGGGGAGCGATAAGTCCCGATAGATGCATGTGGTCAAAGGCTCTTCCTAAGTCTTGGGAGATATGTTTTATGTCGAAACGGGGATTAAAGGCCCATTTAAAATAGGGCTTAAGGTTAACTGCTGCTGATAACAGGATCAAAAGGGATACCAGGACGGTTCGAGCTATGGCAGGAATCTGGATCCGGGATTTTTTCGGCCACAGTTTTAAAATCAGAAAAAAAATAATGGTTACAACCAGTGAGATCAATAAAACAGAATTGAAAGCTGTGCTTCTGGATTCACCGACCGGACGGGCATGGAGAATATAAAATGCACTTAAGGGGAAGATCAGCCATCCGAATAAAAATAGAAAAAATAAAAGAGGAGATTTTTCCGGTCTTTTTATATGAGTTGTGTGTATAAATTCATATATCCAGCGGAGACCCAGGATCACAATGGGAGGTACTACCAGCACAAAATGCCGGGATGCATGGTAAGTGATGACAGAAAAGTAGACCATATTGGATATCATCCAAAAGCTGCAGACCCAATCAATGAGAAGTATCCTATCCGGAGATTTAAAGAACTTATAGGCAAAACCCAGCAAAAACAAGCTGGCCAGGATAGTCATGACCGGCATCTCATTGAAAAAGAAAAGCTGCCGTCCCCAGAAATTATTGATAATTTCCCTGATTGAATGAAATGTCAACCAGTCGATGTTTTCACCGGCATAAGCTTGGATCATGCTCTTATGGGGAAGATAAAACGTCAGATACCAGATAAAAGAAGTCAGGATGACTCCCGAAAGGAACAACCCCACCAACGTTAATGCAGATATAATAGTTTTTCTTTTTTTAAAGAATAGAAAAAAAGCGTATCCGATTAATATTGCCGGAAATATCTGTGCGAATGTTCCTTTTACTGTAAATGCGATAAAACAAGATATTCCAGCCAAAAATGCCGGGATCCTTTTATCCTCTTTCCTGTCGAGTAAATACAAGGCTAAAAAGGCAAAGAAAAACTGGGGCATCACCCGCACCGCTATTCGGCTGAACATAGTGAATTGGTAATTGATCCCTAAAACGGCGACTCCGATCAGGGCAAATTTTTTATTCGCATACTTTTTGAAGAGAAAATACATAAGGATCAACAGCAGACAGCTGAAGATAACCGGAACAAGATTCATCTGCCCGACACCGGGGCCGAAGAGGAGAAAAACTAAATAGGTAACATAATGGGGAAGAGGGCTTACATGCATGATATTCCACATGTCCATTTCCCATTGTCCCAGCACGACCTTGTTTCTGGCGTTTATAACATAAGAACCGGGATCGGACATGTATCCCATGCTGTTTTGACTGAGATTTGCCGGAGGATCCGCATCTAAATGAATAAACCGCATCAGAAATAGAAGCCCGAATACAGCGATAATAACGAAAGTCGATTTTGGATATTTTTTCATCTCACCCCTTTTATTACACCATGCGTTTTTAAGTGTCAATCTTATCCTCAGGGTGAGATCCAGAGATATGTTGACAAAAAACCGGCTATTCTTTATCCTTGGTATTTATTTTTTCTTGATTGGAAAAAACACTCTGTTAAGAGATAATAAAAGACAGTTATTTAAATGAAAGTACTGCTTATTAATCCGCCTGCTGAAAATCTCGTTCAGACTTTTGCTCCGGATTCTATTACCGAAGAAATGGGTTATTATTCCCCGATGGGTCTGCTGTATATAGCTACTTATGCCAACGCTAAGTACGCCGGCCGCTTCCAAATCGAGATCTTAGATACTCAGGTAGAGCGGATGGGATACGACCGCATCAAAGAGTATATAAAAAAATCCGAGCCTGATGTCGTGGGTATTTCCTGCATGACTTTCTTGGTTATAGATGCCTTGATTGTGGCCAAATTAGCTAAAGAGGTTAATCCACGTATACATGTTGTAGTAGGAGGGACTCATCCGTCAATATTTCCTCACGAAATGGCTATACAGCCGGAGATAGATTCAATCGTTGTCGGAGAGGGAGAAATTACTTTTAGCGAACTACTGGATGCTTTGGATAAGAATTTGCCTCTGGATGGGATTAGAGGAGTGGGTTTCCGGAAAAACGGCCGCGTGATAATCAATCCGATTCGGGATTTTATTAGAGATTTGGACAGTCTTCCTTTTCCGGATAGAAACCTGATACCGTATAAAAAATATTATAACCTGCTGGGGAAAGGAAAAGAGGTCATGACCAGTATGCTGACCTCCCGTGGGTGCCCGCATAATTGTATTTTCTGTACCAAAAAAGACGGCCGGATATGCAGAATGCGCTCACCGGAAAACGTTCTCAGGGAGATAGAAGAGTGTTTGGCCCTGGGGATCAATGATTTCGATATAATCGATGATACGTTCACCATTAACCGAAAACGGATCATGAACATAACCAACTTGATCATTGAAAAAAAGCTTAAGATCACCATGGACGTTAGAGCTAGGGTAGATCAGGTGGATCAGGAGATCCTGGATAACTTGGCCCGTGCCGGCTGCAACCGTATCCGTTTCGGTGTTGAAAGCGGTAATTCAGAGGTTCTAAAAAATCTGAAAAAAGGGATTAGGCTGGATCAAGTCCATTCTGCCTTCAAAATGGCCAAAAAGGCAGGTATTGTTACCTTTGCCTATTTCATGCTGGGATCTCCCGGTGAAACCGCAACCGAGATCGAGGAAAGTATTTCACTGGCGAAAAAAATAAATCCGGATTATGTTCAGTTCTTGATAACCACGCCCTTTCCGGCTACTGAATTGTATGATCTTGGAATGGAAAAAGGTATTTTAACTAATGATTACTGGCGAAAATTTTCAGCTCATCCTTCAGAAGATTTTATCCCGCAGTGGTGGACGGAAAATTTCAACCATGAAGAACTTGAAAAATGGCAGAGGAAAGCCCATTTGAGCTTCTATTACCGGCCTTCTTATATCTTGAAGCAATTTTTAAAAGTGAGATCGATTAAGGAATTAGCCCGAAAGGCCCATGCAGGGTTTAGGCTCTTTAAAGGATAAAATGAAGACTCTGACAGTTATCATCCCGGTCTATAATGAACAGGATACCATCCTGAAAATTGTCGATAAAGTAAAAAAGGTAGATATAGATAAAGAGATCATTATTGTCAATGATGCCTCCACGGATCAAACTCCCCAGCTTTTAGATAAATTTAAGAACGATCCCGAAATAGAGATATGCCATCATGTTGAAAATATGGGTAGAGGAGCTGCTTTGAAAACAGGATTGTCCAAAGCCAGCGGTTATATCTCTGTTTTCCAAGATGCTGATCTTGAGATTGATCCCTCCAATATTCCTAAGCTGATCCAGCCGATCATAGATGGGGAGGCGGAAGTCGTGTTTGGGTCTCGATTTTTAGGTAAGGGTTTTATTCAGGGAATGGGATTTGGTGCCTACATGGCCAATGTCATTCTGATCGAACTGACCGATCGGATGTTTAAAGCCACCCTGACCGACGTCTTGACTATGTACCAGGTGACCAAAACCGAGATTTTTAGAAAATTAGCCATTGAAACAAACCGGTGGGGATCCACTATCGAGATCACCGCAAAATTTCTAAAAAAAGGTTATAAGATCATGGATATTCCTGTAGAATATATTCCCCGCAGGAAAGACACAGGTAAAAAAGTAAAATGGAGCGATTTTTATTCGTGCCTTAAAGCGTTGATTAAATACCGATATTTTTTCAAAGAATAATCTATCCAAAATGGAAAAAATCCTGTTACTGAATCCGCCTGGAGATAAGCTTTATCAAAGGGACATGTACTGCAGCGCTGTTTCAAAGGCAAACTACTACTGGCCGGCCATAGATCTTCTCATTCTTAGCGGCATTCTTGGTGAAAAGTATGATGTCCATGTTCTGGATGCGATCGCGGAAAAATTGAATCCAGCGAGCTGTTTGGAAAGAATAAAACAGGAAGATTATAAGTCCGTCATTTTTTTGACAGGAACCGCTTCATGGAAGATGGATCTTGAGTTCATGACCCGCATTAAAGCGGAAAACAAACAGAGCCTGCTTATCGGCAACGGTGATATTCTCCTCTATGATACTGAGGAGTTCATGAGAAAATATTCTTGCCTTGATGCAGTGCTTTTTGATTATACCAACACTGATATTTTGGATTTTCTAGGGAACAAGCGTGACCAGATATCTTCTATGGCCTTTCGTGATAACGGGAATATAGTTATCAGAAAACAGCCGGTTCGGGTTTTGGAATTTGCTTATCCTGTTCCCCATCACCAGAAGTTTCCTTTAAAAAAATATCTGCTGGTACATGGGAAACGTTTTCCCTTTACAACGGTCCAGACTACTTTCGGCTGTCCCTTTAAATGCAGTTTCTGTGTGGCTTCCACTCTGGGTTTCAAGTACAGGAATGTAGATAATGTGATGGAAGAGCTGCGTTACGTTTCATCCTTGGGGATAAAGGAAGTTTTTTTCACTGATTTTACTTTTGAAGCCCGAAGAGAAAACACCCTAGCTATCTGCCGGAAAATGATCGAGGAGAGGTTGGATCTTACCTGGGTTTGCTCCTCTCGAGCCAATACCCTGGATGAAGAACTGCTGGCACTCATGAAAGCTTCCGGGTGTCACACAATTCTCCTGGGAGTCGAGAGTGGGGATGAAGGAATGCTGAGGGATTATTCCAAGGGAGTGACCAAAGACCAGATGAGGAAAGCATTCTCCCTCTGCAATAAATTGAACATCCGAACCTTGGGGCATTTTATCATAGGTCTTCCCGGAGAAACTGAAGAATCTGTTAAAAAGACCATTGCCTTCGCCAAGGAATTGGACTGTGATATAGCTTCCTTCAATATAGCCGTTCCGGCGTTAGGGACTCCTTTACGGGAGACTGCCTTAAAACAGGGATGGCTTACAGGGAATATCCTGGAGTTTGATGCATCTGATTCCTTTCCGGTGATGGAAACTCCGACTTTCTCTAAACAACAAGCCTGGAAGTGGCGCAACCGCGCAGTCAGGAAATTTTATTTTCGGCCGTCATACTGGTGGAAGACTGCTTTTTCATCCCGGTCTTTTTATCAATGGAAAGTGCTGGTCCTGAATGGAGCAGCTGTGGTTAAAAATGTCTTCAAAAAAGGTAAAAACTGATGAAAGTATTATTTATCCATCCTATGCCTCCTTCATCGCTGCTGATCTTGCAGAAACATACCTATCATTATGGATTAGGCATCATGTCTGCGGTACTAAAGGAAAATGGATTTGAAACCGACCTTCTGACCCTGCTTAAATTAGATCGAAAAACCATAAGAAAAAAAATCCGGGAATTCCAGCCTGATCTTATCGGCCTTACAGTAACCTCGCAGCAATTTTCTTTTTGTCAAAATATTACAGGGTTTATCAACTCTGAGTTTTCGATCCCTATTATCTGGGGAGGGGTCCACTGTACAGTCAGACCGGAAGAATGCATTCAAGCCGAAGGAGTTTCTGCTATCTGTATTGGTGAGGGAGAAGAGCCCTTGCTGGACCTGGTTAAGTCAATGGAATGCAGCGGCTCCGATATATTCTCTGATTTAAATATAGCCAACTTTTGGTTTAAGAAGGGAGACGAGACCATTAAAAATCCGGTACGCTGCCTTCAGGAAGATTTGGATTCTTTGCCCTTTTGTGACCGTGAGCTCGTCGACTTTCAGGCGCTGCTTAATTATCACAAATATTTGGAGATCCGGTGCAGCCGCGGCTGTCCTTTCCAGTGTTCCTTTTGTGTGAATGCTTCCTATCAGAACCTATATAGGAATAAAGGAAGGTATTACCGGGTGAGAAGCCATGAGAGCATCTTGGAGGAGATTGATCAGCTTGTCCATCGATATAAAAATATAAAAACCGTTATTTTTGATGATGAACTCATCTGTGTCAACAAGAAATGGACCCTTGGCTTGTTGGAAAAGTATAAAGAGAGGTTTGATTATCCCTTTAATATTACTGTCCGGGCTGATCTGGTGACAGAAGATTTTATGCAGGCACTGAGAGATGCGGGATGCAACCTGGTTATGATGGGAGTTGAAAACGGAGATGAATATATCAGGAATTCTGTTTTGAATAAGGGAGTTAGTGAGGAGCAGATTATCCAGGCAGCAGAGATAATCAAAAAAATGGGGATAAAACTCTGGACCTTCAACATGGTGGGGGTACCCTATGAAACCACTGAAACAATTGAGAAAACCATAGAATTGAATAAGAGAATTAAACCGGATGTCGTTTTTGTCAGTGTCTTTTATCCATTTCCGGGAACAGAATTAGGGGATCTCTGTGAAGAGAAAGGCTGGATCAGCGACCGTAAAGTGGAAGGATTTTTTAGTAATATAACGGTTCTGGACCAACCCTCGATAACTAAAGAAGAGGTTGCCTATTACGATAGTATATTTCCATGGGCGATACTCTATCCCAGGTTTCTTTTTATCATAAAGATTTTGTGCAAAGTGAAGATTGGAAGAAGGTCTATTTATGACATATTTTTTCCCGTCGTGAAGACGGCATATGAGTTTTTTTACCGATTTAAAATCACTCTAAATCTGTAAATTAACCTTCCTCGTCAACTTCGATACTGGTGCGGAGATTGCTTTCCCGTCCTTGATCGTCAACAACAGAAACCGCATAGATATAGCTGTTCAATTCTTCTTCACTGTTGAATCCTTTGTCCATAAATTCAAACGTGTTGGCATCTACTTCGTTTATACAGATATAGGATGAATTGATTTCATTTAGATTTTTTCTGAATATTTTATATTTGATCAGGTTAAATTTTTCATCATTTTTAGGATTGTTTTCCCACTGCACGATATTTATGTAATCAGCTACGAACATACCTTCATTTTTAACTCTTTGCACAGTAAGATTTATTGGTGGGAATGGTTTTTCAAAGAGCATGATTTCCTTCTGAGTCCAATTGGTATAACCATGATTATCAGTGACCTGAAGGGTTATGATTATATTCCCCCCTACCGTGTAGGTATGAGTGACTTTTTTCCCTTCCGCAGTATTTCCTTCACCGAAACGCCAGAGATATTTAACTATGTGCCCGTCTTCGTCATAGGAGCCGGAGCCGTCAAATTCAACCAGGAGGGGGATGA
>CAZLBV010000206.1:0-17273 GCA_964557845.1 uncultured Eubacteriales bacterium
GCCTGAGCAGCATCCATGGTGTAGGTTCCTCCAACAGGCAGAAAGGCTACATCTGCATCTATAGCCCTCATTTCAGGGATATGGTCCGTATCGCCGGCATGGTAATACGTGACATTATCGAGTGTAAAGACATAACCCACATATCCCTGACTTCTCGGATGAAAACTTTTAACAATATTATAGGCAGGAACTGCTTTGATCTCAATCCCCTTTACAGATATGGGCTCACCGACATAGGCTTTTTTCACTACATTTTCAAGGGAAACGAGCAGAGAACCTGGAATAACGACCACCGTCTCTTCGTACGTAATCATCCCAATATCTTCTACGGATAAATGGTCATAATGGTTATGAGTGATCAGGATAATATCCGCTTTTTCAGCTTCATCACTCAATTCATAAGGGTCAACATAAACCGTTTTGGTTCCATTGATCTTAATTGTTGCATGCCCTAACCAATGGATCTTATCTAAGACGGCATTAATATTTATTTCTTTTTCATTCATTTTCGTACCCCCTCCATTAGAACAGTTTATTAGCATAGATGAGATAAATAAAATTACTATTATTGAAAGTAACAATCTATGACTCTTCATACTAAGCTCCATTTTGATCGATTTAGATCCTTTATTTAACCTGAACTATTTATAAAAAATATCGATAATACTATTAAACAATTTATTATCACAATTTTGGAATATTTTCCACAGAACCCCTTTTTTCATCAGATTGTTTATTACAATATCCATTTTATATCGGCATTTTTTACCTAAAGGCAAGCCGAAGTCCCATCAGAGAATTGACACTATTTTTATAATCATCCAAAATAAAAATGGTTATGCATGTAAGTTTTTTTAAAAAGATAAATCCAGCAGTACTCTTTATGCTTCTACTCTTTTTATTGCCGCCTTCCCTCATTTTAGGTCAACAGATCAAGATCAAAGTCGAGGGAGGTAAAGTCTATATGTGGCCTTATAAGGACAGCCGGGTCATTACTCATCTTTCTAGAGATGAGGAAGTGCTGATCAAAGCCAGGATAGGAGACTGGTACCGGGTACATCTTCTTCCCGATGATCGGGGTATGATCAAATCCGGATTCATACATAAAAATGTTTTATCGGATCGAAAGGAAAAGAAGCTGAAAAAACTGGGAGCGTTTGCCATAGAGATAAACCCAGAGAGCGAACCCGGATTCTCAGGGGAGCTGGTGTCTCTGAAATTTAAAGATGCTGACATCCGGGATGTCATCTTATGTCTGTGTTCAATAGGCCGATTGAACGTTGTGTTTGATCCCGACGTTTCCGGAAAGACCACACTGAGTTTACACGATGTTCCCTGGGATCAAGCTCTGGATGTCATTTTAAAAACCAATCATTTGGGGAAAGAAATTAAGGGAAATGTCCTCCGTGCTGCGAAAAGAGATACCCTCTTGAAAAAATTCAGCTTAAAAACCAACCCGAAACCTTCTCGATAGATCAATGAAATCTGAATTAAATTGGAAGCGGTTATTCTGGAGAAAAATAATCTGGATCGATCTTGGTGTCCTCGCCCATTTTCTGTACTATTTTTCCGGCCGGAATTCAAAGATCATAGAAAACATATATTCCCGAGGTATTTTTTCCGGGCTCAGATGGATATGGGATTTCACTCTTGGCTTACTTCCGGTTGCAATCCTTTATATATTTTTGCTCCTGTCGATAATATGGCTGTCAAACAAGATCTACCAATGGATAAAGAATAGAAAATTTTCTTTCCCTGTCTCATGGAGAATAAAATTTCTAAATACATCTCTTAATCTGCTGGCAGTAATTGGATTCGTGGTTTTTTCTTTCTATTTTCTCTGGGGATTTAATTATAACCGTATTTCACTGGAGCGCCATCTCGATCTCGATATAAAACCTTTGGACAGCGCCGCCTTGACCAAAGAAGCAGAGTTGGCCTTAGTCTCTGCTGTCGGAGCCCGTCAGCGGATCCCAGGCGCCGCTCCTAATGCTCTTAAGGCCTCTTCCCTTCCCAAAAATCTAGAATCAGGGATTAGAAATAATCTGAAAAAAATTCTTGAAATGATGGACTACACTTCTCCTGGAAGAATAAGAATTAGACAAATGTGGCCAGGAGATATTCTGATGCGATTTCATGTATCGGGAATCTATATCCCCTTTTTCGGAGAGGGATATACAGCGGGAAAATTGACGCCGGTAGAGAAACCTTTTACCCTGGCCCATGAAATGGCTCATGGCCTGGGTTTTGCCGATGAGGGCAGCGCTAATTTCCTGGCTTATCTTGCCTGTGAATCTTCGGAAGAAGAAATGATCAAATATTCCGGCCGGCTGGCTTACTGGAGTTATATTGCAGGAGAATTGGCGGCTGTATCCAGAGAGGAATACCAACTGCTTTTTGAGAGAATGCCACCAGGGATGATCGCCGATCTCAGATCTATTTCCCAAAACTGGCGGCAATACCGGGGAACACTTGCTAAGATCGGAGAAAAGATCAATGATCGTTATCTTAAATCCCAGGGAGTTGAGGAAGGGGTCAAAAGTTATAACCGGATGATAGTCCTGGTGGCTGCCTGGAGACAAAAGCAGGATAAAAAATAAGGAGTAAACTCTAATACACACATGACAGAAGATAAAGAAAAAAAGGTAATAGAGATTTTGGAAAAATTAAACATATCTTATACCAGACATGTCCATCCTGCGGTGTTCACCGTTGAGCAGGCCGTTGAACAATGGAAAGGCATCAAGGGCGCCCACTGTAAAAATATCTTTGTCCGGAATAAAAAAGGCAACCGCCACTACCTGATCATAGTCGAGCATCTCAAAAAACTGGATCTCAAAAACCTCTCTTTAAGACTGGGTCAGGACCGACTGAGTTTCGCATCACCGGAAAGACTGAACAAATATCTCGGGCTGGAAGCGGGCTCTGTATCCCCCTTTGGCCTTATCAATGACACAGATCACCATGTCGCAGTGCTGCTCGATGAGGATCTTCGGCAGGAAGAATTTATCAATTTTCACCCAAATATCAACACGGCCACCTACACCCTTTCATTCTCTGACTTCATGAAATTTCTGGAATCGATGCGAAACAAAATTGATTTTATGAAAATTTAACCAGACAGCCATCCACAGCTGGCCTGGTAAATTTCCCCGGGCGTAATATCTTGAAAACATCTAAAATCCCCATAGATGCACTTTTTTTGGGAACAGGGGCGGCAGGGATAATCCTTCTCAATAATTGTGGAAGACGTTCTCCAGGGTCCGAAAGTAGCAGAAAGAGCAGGACCGAAACAGGCAACAATAGGAGTACCGGTGGATGCCGTTATATGCATAGGGTCACTATCCGGACCTATGAACAGTGATGACTGGGAGATGAATTCTTTCAATTCTCTCAAATTCAGATGACCGACTAAAGAAAACATAGGAATAGAACTCTCATTTAGTATTTGTTCTTCAAGAACGAGATCTTCAGGGCCCCCGATAAGGACAGTAGAAACCTTTGATATCCTTGACAGTAGATCTATCAATCTATTTAATTTCTGTAAACCCCATTTCCGAAACTCATTCCCTGCACCTATATGCAGGGCAATGATCCTGGTATCTCCAAGTTTATTTTTGGATAGAAACTCAAGGATTTTCTCGGCTTCTGCTTCTTTTGCAGGGGGAAGCTTAAAGCAGGGAATTCGACCTGCTTTCACATCCAGGGCCTTTACCAATTTAAAATGATTTTCGACCGAATGGATAGGCTTATCCCCTGTCTTTATCTCAATTTTTATATCATAAAAAAAATGTTTATATTTGATCTTATGCCCTCTTCCTCGGCTGCCCGCTGTTTTAAAACACAAAAAATACATTATTATTCATCCCGGGGCCAAGGACAAAACAAGAATTTGGCCTCTTGATAATTATGCCTCCGTAGCTTCTAAACTAATGGCTAAGGGTTATCATATCGCGCTGACAGGAACAGCAGATGAGATCTATTTGACAGATTATATTAAAAAAAATTAACTCCCTCCCGGATTATAGTGGACCTCTGCGGAAAAACTGACCTGATCGCACTAACAGCCGCGGTTCAAAAGGCTCAGCTTGTTTTTGGCCCTGATACCGGAGTGCTGCATTTGGCACGCACCTTATGACCCCAAATGTAGTGATCGGAGCAGGCCCTTCTCAGGCTAAAATATATGGACCGGATAAAAGGCTTCATGATTTAAATAAGAGCAGATATATTGAGATCCTCCCTGATTTAGTCTGTCGGGACCAACATACTGTTTTTAAATATAAGATCAACGGGGTCAGCCATGCAAAAGAAAAAATTGCCTGTATCCGGACGTTCCCTGCATGTCCGGTATCGATTCAGATCTTACTATAAGAGAAATTGAGAAACTCCTATAAAAAACCGATTTTTAATCCTGCCTATTTCTATTAAAAAAACAACTTTTGTAATAAACCTAACAAGATAAAAAAAACAATACTTTATGCTAAAAGATCACGGACCAGCTTATGGTCTGCATATCTTCCCGCTCAGGATAACCGGCGAATCTAATCTCAAGAAGAGAATTCTCCACCTTTTGAAACAAAATCTCATGATCAGCATCAACCTTGGATACACTCATTCCCTCAGGAACATGGATAAAGATCGAATGGAGAGCTTCTGCCGGAACCTCAGATATCCCGCTTAAAGAAGATATCCCCTCGTTCCATGTTATCTGTTTAATGCTCACACTGCCGGTGATATGACGGGAAGTGGCTACTATTTGGGGCCTTTCAAGCAGCGGTCGGATAATGAAAACATGGGTCCCATGAGCAGGAATTAAGGTTGTTATGGATCGATCTATATAACCCATAAGATTTTGATTCCAAAAATCAAACACAATAAAATTCCCCGGATCCAAACCCAGGTCCTCTTCAAAGCGAACGGTCTGGGATTGCTCCTCGTCTGCCCAATTGAAGAGGGCAACAACATCATATTCGCCTGTTAGTGACGCAACCTTAAGATCTATGGCTCTCGGGAACTCTTTAACTTTGGGGCAGCACCAGACTACGCCATCCTTCTTATTGCTTTCAACCCTATAAGGATAAAGATCAACCGGAACGATCGGAGTTGTCGGCATGGTTTTTTTATACAGATCCAACCTTCCCGAGGGAAGTTGATCCATAAAATCGCTGGCCATATAGAGCTGTCCGGTCAAAGCGATAGCTGTCACTACGGTCCGCGCCTCATCCAATGTCAGCGGATTCCTCACCATAACCGTATCAGGATCACAGAACCAGGTAATATTATTAAGATAATTGGTCCCAAACAAAGAATGAAAGAAGATCTGCATAGACATTCCCCCTTCTCTTTCCGGGTACCAAACCGCCCGGTCATCACCTCCGGTCCGAGATCCATCAAAAATCCCGAAGCCAAGTCCCACCTCATGCATGGCACAGCCGTTAATAAAAACATCAGGCCCCAATGTTTCCCTGAGGGCTTTTTGAGCGGCTAAATAAGCCTCTCTGCTCTCCATATCAGGATTAAAGGCATTTTGTTTGTTCTTTTCATAGTAATCCATCCATGTACCCCAGCCGGCATCTTTAAGATAATCCAAACCCCATTCGTCCTTAAATACTCGGAACATAGGTTTAAGATGCTTTTCGATCACATCCGGATTGGTATAATCCAGCCGGACAACGGTTTCATCCGCTGTGCAGCAGGCCCCGGAAAGATTTCCTTCCATGTCTCGAAGATAAAAATCCTCAGGGTATTTATCAGCGCACTCCGCTTTTGTGTAATTGGACCCGTAAATATTAATCCAGAGTCCCGGCTTTAAACCTTTCTCTTTTATATATTGAAAAATCCATTTCCCTCCTTGAGGAAAAGTCTCCTTCGTCCATTCCAAATAATTGGCCTCCTCGCCTTTGGTGAAGCAGGCATCGAGCTGGACATACTCCAGACCGTAGGCCTTAAGATGCCTAGCCAGGGTATCTGTCTCAGTGACCATATTTTCTTCCGTAGTGCCCATGTAATAGCAGTACCAACTGCACCACCCCACCGGAGCTGTTTTAAATCTGGATGAGAGGGGCTGATAATATTTAAGGCCCAATACTTCTCGGTAATAATCCGGGATCAGAGTAATCTCCCGGCCTTCTTTTATTGGGATTGTAATATCCATCATCTTACGATCCAGCAGACTCCTTTTCAACAAGCTTCCTTCTGTAAAACAGATCATGGTGTTAGAATTACGATCAAATAAAGATCTTATGTTATTGGCAGACACCAATCCGAGTGAAGTGTACATGATCCCGTTATCCTGGGCTTCTAAACGGGCGGGAATCCTATTCTCATTGGACGGAGCCGCAGCCATCAATACAGCATTACTATTGGTACATGAAATATCCACATCCTCCTTTGAAACCTGAAATGTCCAGGTTATGTTATCCGGAAATTCACAGATAAGACTTAATTGATCTTCTTCTATTTTTCTTGTCCACTGAGACAACCTTTGGAGGCCTTCATTTTCCTTTAAGCCCAAACTGGCTTCTGTCAGGACGAACCCTAGATCCTCATGACTGATAGTGATTACCGCCTTCTCTTTATCGGCATCTATGGTCCAGCCAGAGCTGCTGAATACTGTAGGTGCCGCTGTACAGCCATTCCAAAAAAGGATGAAGATAAATGAAAATAGACCTAATAAAATTTTCCGGCCCATTATTTTTTTCACTTCTTTTCCCTCCTTGATCGATAAAATAAAAATATTTATGCTCTTTTCACATAAAACATACTCTCCTTCGGGCCAGGAGTCAATAAATTCTTGGTGGAAAAATCCGGCCTGACAATGTTCAAAAAAAGAACATATTTTTATTTTTTTTGTTGTGATTTTGAAAATTTTCAGGTAAACTATGGTTGGAGCCGAGGAAAAGTAAATTTTATTCGAAAAAAGCGGAATTATTAGGCAGGAGTATTATTTGACTTGGAAACAAAAATAAACTCTCCCCAATTAAAAGTCACCAAGCTTATCTATCTGGATGAGCTTACTCAAATTCCCAATCGCCGCTATTTTAACGCCCAATTTCCCTCGATATGGAATGAGTGCAGGGAAAAGAGTGTTCCCCTGGCTTTGCTCATGATAGATATCGATTGGTTTAAAAGGATAAATGATACCTATTTTCATGAAACTGGAGATGAAGTACTGCAAAAAACGGCATCTCTCATGGCAGAGATCCTTAAAGACAAAGGAATTCTGATCAGGTTCGCCGGAGATGAATTCATCATACTCTTACCCGAGGCTGACTCTCAAGAAGCAGAATTATTCGGTCACGACCTTGTTTCATTTATAAATCAGTCTCCGCTGGAAATTTCCAAAATTCCCATTGATTATCACATTTCTTTAAGCGTAGGGATCGTGGTTTGGCCCACTCATACGGAAAGCAAAGATGAATTATTAGAAAAAGCCGATCAAGCGCTTTACCTTTCCAAAGAAAGCGGACGAAACAGGTCAACTCTCTATGAAAAGGAAAAAATTGCAAGATTTATTGCCCGGAAAGGAGGAGTACAAACTCCCTGTAAATATCTGCTCCAAAGAAATGATATCCTGTTTTCAATAAGAGCAATGTTGGATACGGATTCAACCAGCTTTGCAATTCCCCGGATTCTATCCGGGCCTCTTGGAATCGGAAAAACAACCGTACTTAAAACCATTGAAACCAAAAACATCATCAGTAAACGCATTTTGCCTGTATACATCCGATGTTTTCCATATTTTTTAAATCATCCTTTTAAAACAATTATACAGATTCTGGATAAAATAATTTCACTCGATATGGATCTTCTTCATCTGATCGAACCAGAGCATCTGGAACGATTTTCTTTTCTGCTTCCTTCCACTCGTGAATTTCTTGAAAAACAGGGAAAGAAACCTTCACCCCTCGATGAAAAGAATCTTCCGGAAATAATTGAAAAATCTTTTAAGATCATATTAAAAAATAAAAAAACACTGATCTGTTTGGATGACATAGACTACTGTGATCAAGAATCCTCCGAAATTCTTGACCGTGCCGCAAATTCTGAATCCAGCCCGTACTTTTTTCTGGTAGCTGGGTGCTCAGAGAACGAACCTTCTCACTTTTTTAAAGACCGATTTCCGGCAATTGAAGCTAATAAAAAATACAAGCTCCACTATCTTCAATCTATCGATGAAACAAGCATCCGCAGTATGCTCCGCTATATTTTCAAAGGAGCTCCTTATTCCTCAAAACTTCTGAACGCAGTTTGTCTAAGGTCAAAAGGAAATCCTTTATTCGTGGAAGAACTTATCAAATATATGAATGACAAACAGGTCATCTTTTTCGAGCAGGGCACATGGACCATAAAGGATAATTGGGCTGATCTAACTCCATTGGGATTAAATGATCTGATCTTGGAAGGAATAAAAACCTTAGACGATATCACAAGAGAAATCTTATCTCATGCGGCGTTGATCGGGCAGGATTTTGATCTATTGACTCTGGAAAACTTGGAACTAAGAAATGAAGGTCAGATCATTGATGTCCTGGAGCAGGCAAAAAAAGCAGACTTTTTAACTGAAGAAACCAAAGAGGGAGAGGAAACATATATTTTTACCAATGAATCAGTAACCACGGCCTTTTCAGATATGGTTCCGCAAGAGGAAATAAAGCCGCTCCACAATCGGATCGCCGAGATCCAGCATGCTCTCGGTGGAGAAAACATGTGGAGAAATTTAGGTAAGATCTTATACCACTATAAACTAGGAGAAAAGCTCGAACCGATCACAGATCTTATGAGCAAACTTTCCATCCAGCCTGATTCATCTTTAATTTCTCAAGATTTGAGAGAATTTCTTAAAGAAAACATTCCGGAAAAAGATTGGGGCGAAGAAGAAGAGCTTTCGGATGAAGATGTTCTCAATGCTCTTATGGTAATAAAATACATCAGAAATGCGATCCAATCCATCAGCCTTTATCCTACCGAAAGCAAGATCGTTCAAGCGTCTTCGGAAAAGATATTTTCTGATATTAATACTATTTTAAAAAACAGCCCGACTTTAACTTATAATGCCACCGCAGAACTGATCCTGATAAACGGAATCAGACCTGATCTCAAAGAATACCGAAAAAATATGGGGCCGTTTCTAAAAAAACTGATGTCGGATATGGGATTTAAAGGAATCTCTTTCAAAAAAGGATTAACTTTATCCGAAATAAAAAATTTCATTATCCTGCTCAGTAAAAAACCGGATAAATCTCGTACACCCAAGGAATGGGATGATGCTCTAATAAAACAAAACATAGATCATATTGTGCTCAACCACCGTATCTATGTAGCGGTCGGAGAAAGGGATATCCAAAAAGCCGAGAAGGGAATCATCATTGATGAAACTCCCCGTCCGGCACCATCACCGATCTCTCCAGAAGACATCCAGCTCTTTAAACAGCTGCTTAAACCTGAATTAGATGAGAGCCTGAAGGATACACTTAAAGGATCCCTTTCCGTTGAAAAGATCGAATCTTTTATCTCCCTACTGGAAGAAGTCATTAAGAACAAAAATTTAGAAGAATCTCAGGGAGAAGAAGAAAAAGTAGACGAATCAATCGCAGAAGAGGTTTTTAAAGACAGCGATGAAGATTTGAATTTATATTTAGAAAAATTAACTTCACCCGATTCTCAAGAAGCATTAGATGCTGCCCGTAAGCTCATAGAGGCTGACATTAAAGCTGTAGATGAGATCGTAAAATATATTAGCCGTTGTGATGAATTAAAAGGCAGAAAATATGCATTCAAAGTTCTTAAGAAAATAAATCCAAAATACATATCAAAACTTACTCCTGAAATGCTCCATCATCGTGGAGCAGATGTGCCAATAAAAATACTCACCGCACTCGATGAAGATCAACAGCCGGAAATGAAAGAGATCATAAGGCAGGGGCTTTTCCATCCTGACCCGAGAGTAAAGGCGGAGGCGGTCATTCTTTTAGAAGATAAAAATAAACAATGGTATAAAGAATTGATGCTTGAGTATTTTAAGGAAGGAATATCCATTAAATCAGTCAGAGCTATTGTTTCCGCCGGCAAAACAAAACTAAAGGAAGTGGCTCCCTTCCTAATCACCCAGTTGACGAAAAAAGGGTGGCATAGAAGAGACGACGATGTGATCCTGCAGACACAGATCTGTAGAACTTTAGGTCAATTTCATGATTTCGAATCTGCTAAAGCTCTGATAAAGGCTGCGGAAAACCCTCCATTCTGGCGGGGAAGAAACAAATTAAATATAAAAGTCAGATTGGCTGCCATTGAAACTTTAGGATCCCTTAAAGGAGTTTATCCTGAAATCACTGAAGCACTTGAACGTATCTCCAAAGATAAAAATCCAGAACTAAAACAAGCGGCTATAAATGCGCTTGGACAAAAAGTTTAAAAAAGCCTCTTGGACTAATTTAACAAAGTTGACAACCTGCAAGTGCTGTGGTAGTTCTACGGAATATTAAAGCCTAAAAGTTGTTTATCAGAAATGCGGTTCATTTATGCCATATTTACAGCCATGTTCCTCCTGCTTGTGGAGGAATCATTCTTTTCATGGCTGAATTTCCGGAACATCACATTCGCCGGTACCAGCTTGCTTAAAGCTCTCTGGATACTTGAGGCAGCAAGCCTGTTCTTGCTTATCCTGACGCTTTTTCTAAGCCGCCGCCAAGAACTGACAAAGGTAAGGGATATACTCAAAACCGGTCAGCCCCAAGAAAAAGACACCTTCATCCAATATTTTAACCAGGTATCAGAGCTTCGAGACAAATGGATAAAGCGTCATCAATCATATCATGATGAATTGATGAGAATATTTCGTTTTTTGGTGCCTAACGAGGTCTCTGTATTAGAGGTTGGCTGTGGGACAGGAGATACCCTGGGGAAACTCGGCCGAAAAAAATCCGCCGGGATCGACATCAGTCCCGGGATGATCAACAAAGCCAAGAAAAAATATACAGGTTTTCAATTTAAAACTATGGACATTGAAGATCCTGATCCTTCTAAATTACCTGAGAAATTTGATTATGTGATCATGAGTGATCTTATCGGCCACCTCAGTGATATTCAGAAAGGATTCGAACAGAGCCGGAGATTCATGCACGAAAATTCACGCTTGATCATCACTTATTATTCTTATTTCTGGGAACCGGTCTTGAGGATTTTGGAAAAGCTTTATCTAAAAATTCCTCAATTCCAACAGAACTGGCTGTCGCAACCGGACATAATCAACCTGCTGGAACTGGCAGAGTTTGAAGTCATAAAAAAGAGCACTGCCTATATCCTTCCAGTTAAAATTCCCCTCTTATCCCGAATCTTCAATAAATTCATAGTCAGGCTGCCTCTTTTCCGCCACTTCGGGCTTATTCAGTATGCTGTTGCCCGGCCAAGCAATACTCCCGCACAAGATGCCAGCCTTTCTGTCATTATCCCCGCAAGAAATGAGCAGGGGAACATTGAACAGGCAGTATTGAGAACACCTTTGCTAGGTAAATTCACTGAATTGATATTCGTGGAAGGGCACTCCACTGATAAAACCTGGGATGAGATCCAAAGAATACAGAAGAAATACCGGAATACTCATATGATCAAGATAATGCAGCAGCCAGGAACAGGAAAAGGGGATGCGGTAAGAAAAGGATTTCAGGAAGCCACCGGAGATATTCTCACGATCCTGGACGGGGATCTGACCGTCTTACCAGAGGAACTTTCGAAATTTTATCGAGTTTTCACCAGCGGCCAGGCGGATTTCGCCAATGGATGCCGCCTTGTTTATCCCCTGGAAAAAAAGGCTATGCGGTTCTTTAACGTTCTGGGAAATAAATTCTTCAGTATGGCCTTTACCTGGCTGCTGGACCAGCCTATAAAAGATACCCTTTGCGGTACCAAAATGCTGAGGAGATCCCATTACCTCCAAATAGCAGCCAACCGTGCTTATTTCGGCGATTTCGATCCCTTTGGGGATTTCGATCTGCTTTTTGGAGCCAGCAAATTAAATCTGAAAATAAAAGATGTGCCGATCCGGTATCAAGCCAGGACCTACGGACAAACCAATATTCAAAGATGGCGCCACGGATTTCTGCTTCTCAGGATGGTTTTATTTGCCTCGCACAAGCTCAAATTTTTCTAAAATCTTAGAAAACACAGGACTTTAATCTTTCATTTGGGTAAAATCTTTTCTGTTCCATGAATAAATTTAATAAACTGTTGGACCGGCTGCGCATGCCGGAGTCTAAAGGCACAGACGATCTGAACACACCAGAAGCTACGGCTTTCCATGCACGAATCATAGCTGGTAAATACTATTTGAAAAAAATATATCTTGACTGGTATGGAAAGATCAAAAACGCTTTATTTCCCTCTTCAATGGAAAAAACAATGGTCGAGATCGGAAGCGGAGGAGGATTTATAAAAGAGATCCTTCCTCAGGTTAAAACTTCGGAAACCATTCTTGTTCCAGGGATGGATCTTTGTTTTTCTGCCTTAAACATGCCCTTTAAACCAGACTCGATCGATGCCTTTATCCTGATTGATGTATTCCATCATATTTTTGATTCCCGCCAGTTCTTTACAGAGGCCAGGAAATGTCTGAAGCCAGGAGGTAGGATCGCGATGATAGAACCTGCCAATACCCCATGGAGCCGGTTTGTGTTTCGACGATCACATCATGAGCCTTTTGATCTTGAAGGAGGCTGGAGTTTTCCTCCTGGCGGACGCATGACATCTGCCAACAGTGCCCTCCCCTGGATCATTTTCTTCCGAGACCGGAAAATTTTCGAAGAGGAATTTCCTGAATTAAAGATCCGAGTGCTAAAACCTTTCATGCCGTTTTTATATCTTTTAAGCGGTGGGGTTTCCATGCGTCAGCTGCTCCCCTCGTTCACCTATTCAGCAGCAAAAGCTCTGGAAACTATTCTATCGCCTTTTAACATTTATTTGGGCATGTTTCTGCTTATTTTACTTGAGAAATCCTCAGAAAAAGGAGGAAAAAGTGAATAAGTATCACCCCCAGAGGAGAGAACTAGGCTTTGGTTGGTTGATTGGTCTATCAGCAGCCGGCCTGCTCATCTTGTTTCTAGTTTTTTCCAACTTTGGAATCACTTTATGGGCTTTTATTAAATTTCTCAGTGGTTTAGCTTTACTGGTTTATTTCCCAGGAAAAATGCTGGTGGATCTGGCAGGGCTTAAGCTTCTCCGCTTTGAAACTGCCTCCCTTTCCCTAGTTCTGGGGATGGTGACCACCACCGCAGTAAACAAATTCTCACGCTGGTTCGGACTGGAGGTCATCTTTTTCATTTGGATCTTAGCCAGCTTGGTCTTTTTTATAGGGAAGCTGATTAAAAACCCTCCTGAAAAGAAAAACCAGCGTTTTCATATCACCCCATCAGGAATGGGTGTTTTCTTGATCCTTATATTGGTTTTCGCAGTACTTATTGCGGATAACTACCGCAATGTCGTACCAGGAAATGACGGCTCTATCACTGTCAATATGCATTATTACGACGGCTTCTACCGCAACGCCATAAGCAGGGAGCTTTCCCATACCGTCCCTCCCATGGTACCAGCAGTGGGAGACCTGTCTCTCAGCTATCACCATGGGATGGATCTGTTCGTATCTTTATTTTACCGTTATTTTGATATTGATGTATTTGATCTAAACCACCGTTTTGTCATCACCTTTTTCTTTGTCCTATTGGTGTTTATTTTCTACATCTTTATCCGGGAGCTGACCTCATCTGAAAAGGCTGCTCTGCTGGGGACTTTTCTGATCGTCTTTGGCAGCGGAGGATTCGCCTATCTGGCTTCCTGGCTATTGGGAGTTCAGCAGTGGGGCAATGTGTTTTTCACCTTTTACTTCTTCAATATTACCAATATCAATTCCTTTCTCCCGGCCCTATCGATCCTGTTTGCCGGTTTTTTCTGTCTGTTTAAATACATCAAACAACAAAAAAAAGCTTGGATGATATTTTCAAGCTTGCTTCTGGCATTGTCCCTTGAGTTTAAAACTTTTTTTATCGGTCCGGTTATAGGAGCTCTCTTTCTAGCAGGAATTATTTACTATTTGACTGAACACAAATGGTCCATTTTACAAGTTGGTGCAGGTACGGCTGCGGTCTCTCTTCCCCTTTTGTATGCAGCCAATTCCCATAATGTAGGCGGCCTCCCTTATGTTTTTAAATTCCGCTTTGTGGACTGGATCATTTTTTCCTTACAGGAACTCGATCTTAATTATTTGTATCTCACCTGGAAAGGAGTGATCCAGCATGGAAGAATCTCTCTCCTGAATATCGCTCTTCTGATTCTCTGCCTCTTGATCTTTTTTGTGGGAAGCTTTGGCCTGGGAGTTTTGGCTCTGCCTTCCGGATTAAAAGAATATTTTTCCTTTAAAAAAATTACACCAAAAAGATTGTTTCTAACCACCTTTGCCGGGGGAAGCTTAATTTATTTTTTCTTCATTCAGCTCTCTCTAGGAGGAAGGCCGAGAAACTATGTCCATATTTATGCTTTTTTTCTGACCTTTATAATCTTGATGATCTATTTTTCCGATAAAGTCATCCGCTTCATGTCCGGAAAAAAGCAGACAGTCAAAATCGCTGTAATTCTGGCTGTGACGGCCCTCAGTATCCCCAATACCATCCGTTTTCTCTATGTAAAAGTCTGTGATCCTCAAACACGCGTATTTCCGGCTCCCTTTCTGGAAGCTGCGGATTGGGTCAACCAAAACACTCAACCAGATGCAATGATCCTCCATCCCATCGTATTGCGTTATGTGTGTTATTTTACAGACCGCAGGGTAGTGATGGACAGTTCTGTTCACTCTTACCTTACCTTTCACCTAACGACTCCTCAAATAGAGAAAAGAACCACAGATATCCAACGTTTCTTTGAGGATCCTGAACTGAATGGGAATTTGCTTGAGGCTTACGGTGTTACTCATGTTTGGGCTGGAAATCCCCCTTCTTTTCTCCCGGAAGGGACCAGCCTTCAATCCGGGATAATATGTTACAGTGACATCGGGACACGTGAAATAAAAAAATACCGGCGAAGCCATAAACTAAAACCGCTTTTTGCCAACAGCGATTATATGATCTATGCAGTGGAAAGATTACCCGAAGAAGACAGAAAGATTTTTATTCTGGAAGAAATTGAGAGTAAAAAACAATTACGGCCTTTTGACAAAAAATAGAATAATTATAGTTTAAGATAAATCTATCCCAATTTAATTGACACCTTCTTTATCGTTTGATATTTTTTATTCATAATTTCTCAAGAGAAACTATTTAAAATAGGCCATTGTCAGAATTATGACTTATATTTTTTATTAAGGGAGATCACTATGTTAGAAATTAGAAATATTGACGGTCGGTTCTGTTTGAACTTAAGTGTATTTTTTTTGGCGGGAATCATATTCTTCTCAACTGCGGCTGTGTCCCAAGAAATAAGCTTAAAAGAACTGCCAGATATTCCCTGCAGTGAGCTTATTTCTTATCAACACCCCAGTCCCGAGAACTTGACTGCAGAATACAGGATCTATCTGCCGGAAAAAAGCACTTTTCTCGAGATCACCAGGCGAGTCCAGGAAGTCACACAGAATTGTGTCCAAATTATGAAAGATGCCGGATGGGAATTGAAGAAGGAAGACTGGTTCCGGAGGGGCGGTGAATTTCATCTCACTAAAAATATCGTCAATGAAGTGAAGATGAGTATCGCACCCTATGCTAAAGCCATGGAAGGTAAAAAGCGCGACTTCATCAAGATCAGTTTCGATTTAAAACGTCTTATTCCCTATGAGGATGTGCTCGGCATTGATTATCCGGATGTTCCTCGCTATCCCGGCAGCATTAGAGTCCGCTGGATGGATCTTTTAGGTGATTATGCAGTCAAGTATTTAGTTTTGGGAAAGATCGAGGAGGTCGAGATATTTTATAAACAGAACCTGCCCGACTTTGGCTGGCAGCCCACAGCCGGGACTGCCACCTTAAATTATTCCAAAGGGGGATATAAATCGAAAGAAGCGGCTCCAGTCGAAAAAAAAGATATCCAGCAGCCGGGAGAAAAGGTTAAGAAAATGATCCCCACCACCCTCGGCATTCACCTTAATGAGGATCAGGGGATCGTGGAAATCGGGATCGGCCGGTCAAGCGGTTCCGAAGTTTTTTCCCCAGTGGAGCCCCTCAGCATTACTCCGGAGAAAAGCCTTCCCTCTGAAAAAAAAGAAATTTTAACCTATATTGACCCTGACCAAGATATCCCCATACATCCCCTGCTGATAAAACAGCACAGCGAACGGCTTCCGCTTGATACCCAGGGAAATGAAACCTTTCGGATGACCTTCAACACGGAAAAAGTCGATGCCGATGAAGCCGTAAATATAGCGAAGTTCTACCTGGACAAGATGGAAAACACCGGGTGGGAAGTTTTAGATGATGAGTGGTACGGTTTGGGTAGGACACTGCTTTTCCGGAAGGGGGCTGTAAAGGTAAAGGCAGCGGTTAAAGCGGTCGGGAGGTGGCCGATACCGGAACGAGCACCTAAAATTAATATTCCGGTTGAGATCGATGTCATCTTTTCAATTCCGACTAGGGAGACCGCCGGAACCGATATCGAGAACGTTCCCCGTTTTCCCGATAGCGTGCGCTTCTATTATCTGGAAGCCGGACTGGATCATACTGTTAAATACAAAGCCTGTGCTTCTGTAAAAGAAGTCGAGTGGTATTTCGTAGAAGAGCTTCCGGCGAAGGGCTGGATCTTTTCAGGTTACGATATGACCGGCTTACTGTTCGTTCCTTCGGATACTGCTAAGTCAGCAGCCGGGGCTCTGTCCAAGGGAAAATTGATCCCCACCACGCTTAAACTGAAAGTCGATGATAGGTATGATGGTACTGTAAAGATAGGGCTGACAAAGACCAAAGGGGATTGAGGTGCTGTCATGAGATCAGCCAGGCTATCAATAACACTTATTTGCATGTGTTTTCTACTTCCCCATTTGATCTTAGCCCAAAACCCGGATCTTCTCAATTTGGAACCCAACCGCTGCTATCTGGGTGGAACTATCAAGATCTTCGGATGGGTAAAACCCGGAGCCTCCGGTTCTGCGCAGATGAATCTTGAATTTTTCCCTCCCCGGTCAGGGGCAACCATCAAACATTCTGTTGCTACCCGGCCCAACGGTGAATATGAATTTTTATTCACTGGAACCAACCAGGAAGGTGCTTGGCGGGTTGAGGCCTGGAAAGCAGGCACATCTGAAAAGG
>CAZLBV010000207.1:0-4372 GCA_964557845.1 uncultured Eubacteriales bacterium
CGCCGGTCCCAGATGTCTTTCAGGAATGTAGTCTCCCGGGAGATCGACTTGGGAACCGCAGCCGGGGAGACCACACGGCCATCGATCCCGCGGGACTGGAAATAAAGATCTTCGCCGTTCAAGCCAAAAAGAGACCGCAGGGTAGCCCGGGGCAAACCCCATAGATCAGCGATCTTTCGGACATTCAGCATCTTGAGAATGGCCTCGGTCTTGGACCCGATACCAGGCAGGGATTCGATCCCCAATTTCTGTAAAAACTTCTCTTCCTGACCTGCAGCAACTTCTATCAAACCTCCTGGTTTTGCCTGGTTGGCCGCCAGCTTAGCCAGCAGCTTATTGGGCGCCACGCCCACAGAAACGGTTAATCCCGTCTCTTTTTCAACCGTCTGTTTTATCCTGCGGGCTGCCTGCACAAAGGACGAGTAAAGGGGGCGGCAGCGGCTCAGGTCAAGATAAGCTTCATCCAAGGAAGCTTCTTCAATATCCGGGGTATAACGGGAGAGGATCTGAAAGAATTTTTTGGAAAACGCGCTGTAAACCTGATAATTTCCCCGGATAAACACACCTTGCGGACAAAGCTGGTGCGCCTTACGGAGCGGCATCCCGGAATGGACACCATATTTTCTGGCTTCATAGGAAGCGGTCGACGCTACTCCCCGCTCATGGGGGAGCCCCCCGACGATCACAGGCTGTCCTTTAAGAGAAGGGTCGAGCAGCTCCTCGACAGCCGCAAAAAAAGCATCGATATCAATATGGACAATACATTTTTTCTCCATTTTTTTCTCCTGTGAATCTTTGAAACTTCCGGCAAACAATGCCCCGCAAGACAGACCTCTACACCTCTTCTGCAGAAGGATGGGACAAATAAGATAAGCAGCCGCAGAGAAAGAATCAGTATTTGCGCAAAACGCCGATGACTCTGCCTAAAATCCGCAGTTCTTTAACCACTATGGGAGAGAATTCCGGGTTTTCCGGAATCAGAAATATATTCCCGTTTTCTATCTTCAAACGTTTCAATGTGACCGATCCGTCATCCAGGTAAGCAACCACCATCTCTCCTGAGTCAGCCGTATTCGTCCTCTCTAAAAGCACCCGGTCACCATCATCAATATAGGCATCGATCATACTTTTACCTTCAACCTGGATACAGAATATATTCCCCCGTCTACGGCCCACCATCCAATCCGGAACATCCACGGCTTCTCCGGAGACATCAAAGGCTTCCCTCGGGTGACCGGCAGGAACCAAGCCCACAAGCGGCACAGCTACTCTTTCCTCGGTCAATCCAGGCCTTCCTTTCAGTCTCAGCTCTCCACCTAACCGCTCTACATATCCTTTCCTTTCCAGACTCAGGATGTGCTTGAAAACTGCTGATGGATTAATGATACCCAACCTTTCTCCCAACTGGCGGATCGTAGGCGGATGCCCATCGTTCAGAATAAAATCTTCTATGGCATTCAGAACTATTTGCTGCCGCTCAGTCGGCTTTTTCCTCATTTTGTTTACCATTTTGTTCACCTATTATATAAATAATACCGGTACCCCGGTTTGTCAAGAGAAAATTTAAAAAAATTTTTATGCAGCCGGCCGGATCGATTTCATGAGCCTCTCAGCTCTTTTGGTTAATACCCCCCAGTCGCCGGTTTGTATGGCCTTTTTATCCAGAAGAGCCGTGCCGATCCCCACACAGCAGGCACCATTCCGGATGAATTCCGCGGCATTTTCCATATCAACGCCTCCGGTCGGCATCAGCCTCACTTGAGGAAGAGGTCCTTTTATGTCCTTGAAATATTTGGGGCCGACTGAAGTTGCCGGAAAGATCTTAACAATATCCGCACCTGCGTCCCATGCTTTCATGATCTCCGTGGGTGTCAGCGCTCCCGGGACCACCAGCTTTTCATATTGGCGGCACAGCCGGATCATCTCCTCGTTAAGGATAGGAGACACGACAAAATCAGCTCCGGCATGGATTACGGAAGCCGCCGTTTCAGGATCAAGAACAGTTCCGGCTCCAATGACCACTCCCGGAATTTTCTGGCTGCTCATGATCTTGATCTCCTCCAAGGCTCCTGGTGTGGTCATGGTGATTTCTATAGCTTTGACTCCGCCTGCTTGGATGGCAGCGACAACCTTGGTCACTTTGTCCGCATCCGCCATTCTGATAACAGCAATAACTTTTGTGTCCAAGATTATACGCAGTACTTCTTCCTTGGTCATCTGCAGGTATCCTTTATCTTTGGATCCGCCCTGAGGCATCACCGCTCATCAGTTTGGTGACTTCTTCTTCGGAGATCAGATTGAAATCCCCAAAAATGGAATGTTTCAAACAGGAAGCCGCAATGGCAAAATTTAAGGCTTCCTGAACATCCTTATGCTTATCAAGTCCATGGATCAAGCCTGCGGAAAAAGCATCACCTCCACCTATCCTGTCCACAATATCGGTTATTTCGTATCTTTCCCCGGTTAAAAATCCATCTCTTGTCCTGAGGACAGCTGTCCATCTGTTAGTATCGACACTTTTACTTTCCCGCACAGTAACAGCCATTTTGGAGAAATTGGGAAAAGCATCCATAACCTCCTGAGTCAATCGTTCGTACACTTTAAGATCCAGTTTGTCCCGGGCAACATCCACAGCAGCCCCAATTCCCAGCGATTTCTGGCAGTCCTCCTCATTAGCTATCCCCACATCCGCATATTTTACGATCTCGCGCATGACCTCAGGCGCAGATTTTCCATATCTCCATAATTTACTGCGGAAATTAAAATCGACAGACACCTTAATTCCTAATGAACGGGCGGTTTGCACAGCTTCAAGCGTCAGGTCAGCAGCACTTTGACTCAGGGCCGGTGTGATTCCAGTAGTATGAAACCATTCGATCCCTTGGAATATCCCGGCCCAATCAAAATCTCCTGGTCTGGCTTCAGCCATTGCCGAATATTCCCGATCATAGATTACCCTGGACGGCCTTTGATCGGCGCCGGTTTCGGCAAAATAAATACCAATCCTCCTTCCCTGCCGTTTAATAAAATCGGTCTGTATCCCATATTTTTTTAGTTCAGCGACAGCGGCATCTCCCAGCGCGTTCTCCGGCAATGCCGTTATATAGCTGACATCATGTCCGAACCGTGCCAGCGAAACCGCCACATTGGCTTCTCCTCCGCCGAAAACAGCAGAAAACTGAGGAGACTGCAGCAGCCTTTCTCCTCTGGGAGGAGAAAGCCTGAGCATAATCTCTCCAAAAGCGGCGATCTTCATTTTGTAGTGTTCCTTTATATCAAAGTCCCAGTTTTCGTGAAATCACCAGACGCTGCATCTCGCTGGTACCTTCACCGATCTCCAGAAGTCTTTGATCCCGGTAAAATTTAGCCATAGGATACTCTTCCATAAGGCCGTATCCGCCGTAGATCTGAACACCGCTGTCTGCCACCCTTTTCATGACTTCGCTGCAGTAGAGTTTGGACATAGCGGCTTCTTTTCCAAATGGTTTTCCATTGTCTTTTAACCAGCAGGCTTTATAGAGAAGATTCCTGGCTGCTTCGATCTCAGTAGCCATATCGGCTAATTTAAAGGCAATTGTTTGAAATTTTCCGATAGGACGTCCGAACTGATGCCGTTCTTTGGCGTATTCAAGCGCTGCCTCGAAGGCTCCCTGGGCCCCACCTAATCCCATGGCAGCTATCGACAGACGGCCGCTGTCGAGTGTCTCCAGCATTTGGTGGAATCCCTCCCCCCTTTTTCCCAGAATATCGGCATCCGAAACCTCTACATCCTCAAGATAGAGTTCAGAAGTATTACTTGAACGCCAGGTCATTTTCTTGTGCATGGCCCGGGCAGTGTATCCCGGAGTATCTTGGCGCACGATAAAACAAGTGTATTCTTTTTTTCCATCCGGCCTTTGCCCGGATACAGCCTGAATGGTGGACCCCAAAGTTATCTCCGTGGCTCCGTTGGTGATGAAAATTTTTGAGCCATTGAGGATCCATTTGTCACCTTTTTTAACGGCGGTAGTCTGTGTTCCTCCGGCATCTGAACCGGCATTGGGTTCGGTCAAACCAAATCCCCACAGTTTGCTGGTGACCAGCTCCGGCAGGAACTCCTTTTTCTGCTCCTCAGATCCATAATAATAAAGAGGAGAGCTTCCCAGAGAGTTGGCCGCCGCCACGGTCGCTCCCTGGCATCCATCTACCCGCGAGAGCTCTTCCACGACGATTATATAAGACAAATTATCCATACCCATCCCCCCATATTCAGGGGAAATCAACACTCCAAAAAAACCCATATCAAACATCTTCTGAGTGATCTCATAGCCAAATTCTTCCTTGAGATCCAACTCTTCTCTATACGGCTTTATCTCATTTTCTGCAAATTCCC